>JAQICW010000701.1 GCA_027858355.1 Desulfobacula sp. | reverse complement strand
AGGCTCTCCACGTGGTCTACATATACAATTTAAACAAAGCCTGGGTACCCTCGCTTTCCAATCCCTTTTCCTCCATTTTTTTATACAGGGATAATGCAAGATCAAGCCCCGGGGTTTTGAGCCCTAAATGGCTTGATGAAGCAGCAGCAATGTTCATATCCTTTATAAAATGCCGGATATAAAACCCGGGCTCAAAATTTCCTGCAATCATTCTGGGGCCAAGATTATTCAATGACCATGATCCTGCTGCACCCGGCCCAATGCATTTCAGTACAGCTTCCGGGTCAAGACCGGCCTTTTTGGCATAGGCCAGGGCCTCGCACACAGCTACCATTCCTGATGCAATGGCAATTTGATTTGCCATTTTTGTATGCTGCCCTGCACCAGCTTTACCCTGCAGCACAATATTTTTACCCATTACTTCAAAAAGCGGCAAAACTTTATCAAAGGTTTGTTTATCCCCTCCGACCATAATGGAAAGAGTGGCGTTTTTAGCGCCAAGATCCCCGCCTGACACTGGCGCATCAAGAGATTCAATGCCTTTTTCCTTTGCTTTTTCATAAATTTTAATCGCAAGGTCTGGGCTGGACGTGGTCATATCAATCACAATAGACCCTTTTCCGGCATGATTTAAAACACCATGATCTCCCAGATACACCTCTTCAACATCAACTGGGAATCCGACAATGGTAATAATAACATCACATTTTGCACTAAGCTCGGATACTTTCTCTTCCCACACAGCACCTTTTGAAATAATATTTTCAGCTTTTTGCTTTGTGCGGGTATAGACATGCAGTTTGTATCCTGCATTTAAAATATGTGTGGCCATGCTCTGGCCCATTACGCCCAAACCGATAAATCCGACAATGGTTTTCCCAGGTTCCATATCTTTTTTCCACTCCTTTAAAAAAATTAATATTTGCTCTATTAATGGCAGCTTTTCAGGGTTTAATCAATACTTGACTGCTTAAATCCGTTTAAAAAACACTTATCCCATCTGAATATTTGATATAAGCTTGCCCGGGCAATCGGGATATCTGGGCACATCCTGCCATTACCCTGTTAATTGTATTCACCGACAGGCCGCAAAAAAACTATGGGGCATGATAACAAGTCCAGGCGTGCTTTTGCGAAACCTTCAGAACCTCAATACCTGTTTATGAATTGCTATTTAGCCAAAATGCCAATCCTGGCATTTTGGCCAAATAGACTTAGGGTATATCTAAAACCCAATATCAGTCCTTAATCCTTAACTGAGGATAATCCGAGGAATTGGTTTTAAATCGCCAGCCCGATTCGCTTAAATTTTTTATATTTGTATCTTGATTTTTTTCTCAGAAGTCAAAAACATCTATACTGTTACCGAATCTATCAATATGCAATGTGTTGAGATGTCGATTTTTTATCTCTCCAAGGCAACGGGCAACTCTGTCCTCTTAGAGGTCATAGAACTGCTAAACCAGATTTTACTGAAAAGTCGGATGAAACACTCTCAAAACCTCCGTAGAAAAAGACTTTCCCTAAAAGGGCATCAACATATTTTAGATGCCTGATATTAATTCTACTTCAGGAAGCTATACCAGTGCAGCTACCACGGAAACCTCACAAAATAGCCCCGGCAGAGCCATGCGTGCTTCCACACATGCTCGAGCCGGTGGGTGGCCCGGAACAACCCATGCATCCCACACCTCGTTAAATTCTGCAAAATATCTTATATCAGACAGGTAAACAGTTGCTGAAAGCAATTGCTCCCTGCTGCTTCCGGCCTCTTTTAAAAATTTGTCCACCCGGGAGAGCATTTCCGTTGCCTGGTCTTTTATGGGGGTGCCCGGTTCCCCAACCTGACCGCACAGATAAACGGTATGGTTGTGAACAACAATTCTACTCATACGCTCGGTCACTTGTTTTCGAATAATTTTACTCATGGCGCCTTTCCTTTATTTATTTTCAATTAGCCTTCACATAATTCTATATTTGCTATTTCATGCAAAGAAATATTTTTCAGTGGAGGCCTGATTTTCAAGGTCCCCACCTTTTTAATATCAATTCCGGATCGCAGTGAAATAATCTCGCTTAATGCACTGCCGCACATTCGTCCCTGGCAGGCCCCCATGCCGGGTCTTAACAACGCTTTTATTTCATTGGGATCAATACAGCCTTCGCCGATTGCCTGGTGGATCTGACCCATGGTGATATTTTCACATCGACAGACAACGGTTTCAGGAGCCACATCATATAAATCAGGAACCGGTGCATACAGTTCATCGATAAATGGACGGGGGTACATCTCCTTGGCCAGCTGCTTTTCTATACGGGCTGAACGGATATTGCGCTCATTTTCGTGCATCAGTCCCATATCAGCTGAAATGGCAAGGGCAATCATTTCTCCTTTCAATGCCGCTGTCAGTGCGCCACTCACAAACCCACCGTCGCCTGCAGCAAAAATGGCATCATGGGAGGTTCTCCCCCATTTGTCAGATTCAGGGTACCAGTAGCGCTGGACATCATTCCAATGATGCCGGCAACCCAGTTGACGAAAGATAGCTGTATTGGGAATGACACCAAAGTGGGTTAACAACAGGTCCGCTTCAAAATTAAGCGATTTTTTTCCTTTCTGAACATGGACGGATTCCAGGCTTTCACAGCCCCTGGCACATAATTTTCTAACACCTTTGTGGTGATTTATCCCCTCCCGTTTGATACGCCCTAACATCGCAAGGCCCTTTTTCAAGAAATCCATGCGCCTGACAGCAGCCGGCAAGTGGGCCAGTGATGACAGATGCGGCAGGATTGATGTGGTCTCAAGAATGGCACGAATGTCCACTCCCATATCCATAAGGTGGACAGCTTCAAGAAAAAGTAATGGGCCGCTGCCGGCAAGAATGACCCTACCCTGGGGAACAAGACCAGCATCCTTGATAAGGTTGCCGGCACCCCCGGCCCCCATGACCCCGGGCAGGGTCCAGCCGGGGAAAGGTACCGGTCTTTCCATGGCACCGGTGGCTGCCACAACAAATTTTGCAGCCACCTCAAAGGAGGCGCTGTCTTTAGAGTAATATACGTGTCCGTCGGTTTCCACCTGCCAGACGGTTGCGCCGGGGACATATGTTATCTCCTGACAACGAAACCGGTTCACCAGCCGCAGGCCGGCTGCATAATCTTCGCCCAATAGTTTCAACCGTTTGTCAGAGGCATTTTCAATGCTCTTGTATATCTGCCCTCCAGGACGGGGCTGGTCATCCAGCAGCAATACCTCAAGGCCAAATCCAGACAGGGCTGCTGCTGTGGAAATTCCTGCAGGCCCGGCCCCTATGACGATTGCATCAAAATATTTTTTCATTGACCCTCTCCATCCATCTGCATCTGCCGGTTAATTTTCATTCCTTCCTTTACTTCCACCTGGCAGGATTGCCGGTCTTTTTCACCGTCAATTTCCATGAGACATTCATAACAGACACCCATCAGGCAGAATGGAGAGCGAGGCTCGCCCGTCACAGGTGATACCCGAATGTGTTTTTCCCCTGTACCGAGAACTGCCGCTGCCGCACTCACACCTTCCGGCACCTTTTCCGGTCTGCCGTCCAACAGTATCATGACTGTTTTTTCATTTTTTTCATAGGAACTAAACATTAAACCTCCCAAGTCCAAAGCCTTCTATCCGTTTGGGTTTTATCCCGCTGATAATCCAGGGGGCGATGGTTGATGCATGCAGGGGTGCATTGGATATGGCACTGTGGCCTGCCAGCACAAAGATATTATCATGCCCGGGAATGGTATCATAAAGTGGTGAGCCGTCCGGGGTCATAACCCTTAAGGCAGCCCAGCAGCGAACCCACTTTAAACCGGCCAGCATGGGAAAAACAGCAATTCCCTTTTTTGCCTGGTCCTTGAGCACCGCCACAGTGACCCGCGTATCATGGCCAGCACTTTCATTGGAAACACCGATCATAAAAGTCCCTTCAGCCGTCTGGCGAACAGTGAGCAGGGGGATGGGCAGCAATGGCTTCATTCGATTGGTAACCAGCAGCTGACCCCGTTGGGGGTATAGATGCAGATTGACCCCCAAAGTCCCCATCAACCGGGTGCTTCCGTGACCGGCAGCCACAACCAGTTTTTTACAGCCATATTCATTTTTGGTTGTTCGGATAATAATATCGGATTGTCGGGGACAGATCTCCATTACGGATTCACCCGGAATAAACTCACCCCCCTGATCGACAAATGCTTTTCGCATGGCCCGAAGCAGAAACAAAGGATTGACGTGCCCTGCTCCCTGGACAAACATTCCTCCGACAACCTGTTCTCCCAGTTTCATTTTAGGGATAAGCTTTGAAAACTCATATTTATCCAGAATGCTAACGGGATATTCAGATCCCCTTGCCTTGGCCATTTCCTTTAAAATCCGGGTCTGATCGATTCGGACATCCATTTCCGCCTGGGTGAGAAACACTTCGCCCCCACCGTTAAGGGAAAGATCAACACAGATTCCGCTCTCGTCCTCCAGTTGTTTTGCAAAACCGGCCCATTCATGGCTGGCCCGCAGAGACCAGTCGGCATATTTCGTATCATTGAGCCCTTTGCACATGTAGGTGGTCAATCCAAAATTTGCCCTGGAAACACGGTGTATACCGGGTTTTTCATCAAACAACAGAATTTTTTCTGAATGGTTGCGGACCAGCCCCAAACCTGTAGCAGCACCCGTAGCACCACCGCCGATGACAATAATGTCCGCATTTTTCATAAAATACTCCTTACTTTTTTACAAGCGGCCCGATCTTATGTCAAATAACCGCTTTCGATGTCATACAAATTGCCATCAACCGGTCATAAAATTTCCAATTACCTGAATCCACGGTTATTGAATCTTAAGATATGCTGTGGTGTATTTTTTAAGTTTCTCATCATCAAGCATAACACCAAGCCCGCTCCCTGTCGGAACTGTCACCCTGGCATGGGAAATATTTGTTCTAAAATCAGTAATATCATCGGACATTCTGAGCACAGACCCATAAGCATGGCCTGCCGGAAGAAGGTTGTCCAGGGTGCACCCAATGTGTAGAGAAGCCGCCTGGGTTATCCCGAACTCGAGCATACTGTTCATGAGGCATGGATACCCGAAAAGACCGGCTGAATCGGCAATTAATTTGCCCTTTCGGATACCGCCATTCTTGGAAACCTTTATACTCAGTACATCCACAGCGCGTTCCCGGATAAGCGTCTGGGCATCATGGGTCGTCATCAAGCTTTCATCGGCAGATATAGGTCCTGGTGAGTAGTCCCGAATCCGTTTGAGGCCATGAATATCATGGCATGCCACTGGCTGTTCAATTAAATTCGGCATATGTGACCGGCAGCCGTCAATAAACGCCAGGGTTTCAAATACACTCCAGGCCTGATTGGCATCCACGACAAAGAAGATTTCCTTTCCAAACCGTTTTCTGGCAGATATCATCCGTTTGATCTCCATATCAATGGGGAGGGTTCCCATCTTTATCATCACGGTTTCATGCCCCCCATTCAACAGTGCTTCGATGGCAGTCTCATCCTCCTCCGGAGTTCCGCTGCCAATGGCTCCCAACAGGGGTAATTGTGTATGATACTGACCTCCCAGAAGAGAATGAACAGGCAGGTTGCAAGCCTTGCCTTTGATATCAAAAAGCGCCATATTGATTGCACCCCTGGCGGTCAGGTTTCCGCTGACCATTTGATCCAGTTCAGTCTCAAGCCTGGGGATCTGTTCAGGATCTTTCCCAATAAGGAGAGGGGCGATGTGATCACGGGTAACCATCATTACAGATGCCGGCGTCTCCTCGGTAAACGGATTCATGGGATCTGCTTCACCCAACCCCACAATGCCTTCATCCGTATGGACCTTGAATACAACGGCATGGGCATGGGTTAAGGTGCCATACTTTTTTGAAAGCTTGTATGGCACGACAAATGGAATGGCAATGTGAAACAATTCAACACAATTTATTTTCATATCTTTTATCCTTGTATGATAACTATTTGCCAAACCCGCATAGTTTGAAAGATTCATGTCCGGCAATAGATCAATATTTTATATATGGGTTTCCAGGATTAAATGTACAGATGACAGGCCACGCTGTGACCGGGCTCCAATTCTGTCATGAAAGGCTCTTGTCGTCTGCAGATCTCAGTTACTTTCAGGCACCGGGGCTGAAATCGGCATCCCGGTGGCGGGTCAATAGGCTGGGAAACTTCCCCCCGAATATCCGGGATGGGTCTTTTATAGGCTGGATCCGGAATGGGAACTGCTGCAATAAGGGCCTGAGCATAGGGGTGCATGGGCCGGGTGATGACATCCCGGGTGCCGCCTATCTCAACGACTTTTCCAAGGTACATGATCATGAGACGCTCAGAAATGTTCGAAAGGATGGAAAGATCATGGGACACATAGATACAGGAAAAATTCAACCGATGAGAAAGATCCCGGATCAGATCCAGTATTCCGGCACGGATAGAGACATCCAGCATGGAAAGCGGTTCATCTGCAATGACCAGTTCCGGCTCAAGCACAAGGGCCTGGGCAATTCCCACCCGCTGTCGCTCCCCGCCACTCATCTGGTGAGGATGCTTTTTAATGTAGTCTTTTGGATTCAACCCGGCCATGGCAATGCTGGTTGTCACCCTTAGGGTGAGTTCTTCGTTTGAGTCGCACACTGAAAGCGCCCGGAGCGGTTCCGCCACCAGATCAAAAACCCTGAAACGAGGATTCAGTGATTCATAGGGATCCTGGAAAATCAGCTGGACTTCCTTGCGGTAATCACGGATTTCCGCTTTGGTCATGCCCGCAATATTCTTGCCCTTGTAGTGAATGGTACCGGAAGTGGGCTCCCTGAGTTTTGCAATGGCAAGACAGGCTGTTGATTTACCGCAGCCGGACTCACCGGCTACGCCCAGTATCTCTCCTTTGGCCAGAGAAAAGGACACGTCATCGACCGCCTTGATGATTCCTGATTTTTTTTTGCTCACCAGACGGGAAAGCAGAGGCGGATTGATATAAAAATACTGTTTGAGGTTGTTTATTTCGAGA
>JAQICW010000645.1 GCA_027858355.1 Desulfobacula sp. | reverse complement strand
AAATGGGATTGCCGTTAAGGTCAACGATTGAGACTGCTATTTGGTTCGCTTTGGCAAATGAATCCTGAAGGGCTTGAAGCTCAGAGAGCGATATTAAATCAGTTAAGGAAAGATTTTTCAGATTGTAATCGTTTATATCATCGTAACCCTGCATTGAAAATATACTCCATATAGTTACCAAATCATTATAGTTAATGATAACCTGGATGATGTTTTATCCAAAGGCTTCTGTTTTGTATTAATTATCTTTTATGAGGTCTACCTTTTCAGATAGACGCATAAAGATTGATTGATCCGATATTCAATAATTCAAAATTTTATCTACAAAAGTTAACTTAGCGAAGATTACATTAAAATATTGAAGAATGCAAAATTTTTACATGATTTTAGCAGTTATGCTTCCATGTATATATGGTATTATGTGTCAGAAGTCAAATTTGGCAAATTACCGAGCGTTTCTTTCATCAGTCCGGGCTTTTTAAATATTTTCAGAATACCATATCTTGTATAAACAAGATTTTTAGTCTTTGATGTGCGATTCATCTATATGGAGAACCGCATGACCAAATAAATTAAGATCCCATGAAACTATATTGGAGATAAAATAAACCGACAATCATCCTGAAATGGCCTTGACTATAACGCCCCCGCCCAAAAAAAATGCTGGATCTAAAGGGTGGACTAATAGAAGAGCGTTTTATCTATCATTGCCCAAGATTTCAAAATAGCGATAACAATTTTCAATGATAGATAAAATGTGTGAACTGAATAGAAGAATATTTAGGTAGGGCTATGGGGATTCAATAATCTGTTCTTGATTCATTAATCCAAATTTTTTTTTAACAACAAGCTTTTGTTTTGGAAAAAACAATATTTCCATTCTTTTCTGTAAATGATAATCATAACAAAATGTATATTTCCCATTTGATTGTATCCTATTTTTCGTTTTAGACATAACCATCCGGTATCGCTAATGTGGCGATTCCTGCTGTCCTGCACTCCCATTAAAATCGTTATCAGGAAGAATTTAAAAACTGATTTGGCAACTCTTTAATAATCGTCATTTTCCCCTTTTTGCACATTGGACAACAAGAAATATCCTGACCTGTCAACCGCAACATCATTTCAAGAACAGTCTCTTTTGTTTTTTCTTGCAAAAGCATCTAAGGGCCAATGAACTTTCGTATCAGTTTAATCGCCTGTTTTTTGTTTCTATGTGATAAAAACCCAAAATACCGGATCTTCATAAAATTATGTGGAAGTACATGAAGAAGGAACCTGCGGATAAATTCATGGGCAGATATCGTCATCGTTTTGGTTGTGTTGTTGTCGGTCCTGTCCTTATATTCAAAACTGATTTCATCATTATCAATGGATTTGATCCGATTGTTTGAGATGGCCACCCGATGTGTATATCGGCCAAGATATTCAAGTACCGGTTCGGGGCCAGCAAAGGGACGTTTGGCATAGACAATCCATTTCACTTTAAAAAGAGAATCAAGCAGTGAAGTAAACCCTTTTTTGAATTTGTATGGTGCTGTTTTTCCCGGGAAGATCAATTCATCGTTTAAATAGGCTTTTTCAAAAAGTCGTAGATATCTTTTTTTAAATTCTTTTGCCAAAGACTGAACTTTGAACAGGAAAGAGCTTTTTGAAGGAACCCATCGTTTTTTGTCAAGAGAAAGCGCACCTCCTGCGACAAGACAATGAAGATGAAAGTGATCGGTAAGTTTTTGTGACCAGGTATGAAGCACACAAATAAATCCAGCCTGACCTTCAAGCCTCCACTGTGGATCTTTTGCAAATACCTGTAGTGTCTGGTTCACAGCAGCAAATAAGTTGTTCAGCATAACTTTTTTGTTGGTCAATATGATCGGGTTAAGTTTGTGCGGCAGGGTGAAGACCATATGAAAATAATTACAGGGTAACAGATCGGCCTTTCGATCATTAAGCCACTTCTCCTTGACCATGGTCTGGCATTTTGGACAATGCCTGTCTCTGCAGGAGTTATAGGCAATTCGTTCAAAATCGCATTGATCGCATTGTTCGATATGCCCTCCTAAATGAGCAGTTCGGCAAACTGAAATATTGTGCATAACTTTAAGCTTTTTAAAAGAGAGGATATTTTCTTTTTGATAACCCTTGCCGTAACAACGAAAGATATCTCCAACTTCATGTTTGTTTTTCATTCTTTTTCCTCCTGATTCTCGTACATACAGTCAAGAGGGCTTTTAAGTTCTGTGACTCTTTCTTGTACCAGGTGAAGATAAATGAGGGTGGTTTTTATGGAAGAATGCCCAAGGAGTCGTTTGATGGTGTAAAGATCTGTTCCCTGGGTAAGAAGGTGAGTTGCAAAGCTATGCCTCTTATGGGGAGCTCCCCATAAGCGGCATTATGTAGAGTCAGGGATTATGGTGAGTGTGGCTCGACAAGCCTACTGTTCCGGTTGATTTATATTAAAACACTCCCCATTATAATT
>JAQICW010000362.1 GCA_027858355.1 Desulfobacula sp. | reverse complement strand
TGTAATTTAACACGTATCATTGAGGAGAGGACTGTTGAGCTCAAAGCCATTGTTACACATGATTATGTGTCGGGTGCTTTTAAAATGCCCAGGCCTCTTTTTAAAGCCTTTGTTGATATTTCCGAAAAGCATGGTTTGCCGTTAATCATCGTTGATAAAAATCATAACAATCTGAAAATTTTAAAAGGCATGGACTTTGATTTCCTGGTTGCCAATTGCTATACATACTTCATTCCGTCTGAAATCAATGCATTGCCCAGAATAGCAGCCTTGAATATGCACCGGTCTCTTCTTCCTAAATACAAGGGGTTGCAGCCGCTCAAAAGAGCCCTTGAACAGAATGAAACAAAGACTGGTACGACGATTCATAAAATGATTCCTGAAATCGATTCAGGCGAGATTATTGACCAATATGAAATACCAATTGAAGAGGGGGAGAATATTTCTGCTCTTTTTCAAAAATTATATCCGGTTCAGTATCCCCTGATGAAAAAGGCGTTAATAAAACTTTTAAAATGAAAATTATTATTGCATCGATTAAATCATGGAACATTGAAAATTTTAAAACCTTAACCGGCAGCCATGATTATTATCTGATCACACAAAAAAAAGACCTGAATTATGACAAGATGGTAAAGATTAATCCAGACTATATTTTTTTTCCGCATTGGTCCTGGTTGATTCCGGAAAATATTCATCAAACCTTCAATTGTATTGTTTTCCATATGACGGATTTGCCCTATGGCAGGGGTGGCAGTCCACTTCAAAATCTTATTGTCAGGGGATATAAAAGAACTAAAATATCAGCGTTGAAAGTCATTCAAGATTTAGATGCGGGTCCGGTTTATATAAAAAAAAATCTTGGTTTGGGTGGAACCTGTGAGGAAATTTTAAAACGCAGTTCAGACATTATTTTTAAAGATATGATTCCCTTTATTATGGAAAACAATCCTCAACCTGAATCTCAAAAAGGTGAGGTGGTTTTGTTTGAGAGGCGTAAACCAGAAGATGGCAACATCGAAAACTTAAAAAAAATAGAAACCATTTATGATTATATCCGGATGCTGGATGGAGAAGGTTACCCCCGGGCATTTATACAGAAGAACAATGTTGTTTTCGAGTTTTCAGATGCAAAAATGATTAATGGAGAAATTGTTGCTACAGTCAATATAAAGGGTAAAAAATGAATATTTTAATTGTTGTTGCCCATCCAGATGATGAAATTATCGGTATCGGGGGAAGTGCCATCAAACATGTCCAAGGGGGAGATGATGTATATGTATTGATCCTGGGGAAAGGCGCTGCCTATAGAGATGATGCAGATATGGAAGCAATTAATAGATTAGAACAGCAAACAAAGAATGCAGGTAACATAATTGGCTTTGAAGAAATTTTTTCCTATGATTTTCCGGATAATGGTTTTGATTCAGTGTCCCGACTGGAGATTATAAAAATAGTTGAAAAGTATATAAAAAAAATCAAGCCTTCAATTGTTTATACCCATTATGAGAATGATGTTAATATCGATCACCAGATGACATTTCAAGCGGTAATGACTGCTTGTAGGCCTATTTTTTCTGACTGCCCAAAGAAGATATATACATTTGAAACTTTATCATCAACGGAATGGCAATTAACTGAAAATCAGACTTTTTCCCCAAATACCTTTATCAACATTGAAAAGTATATTGATAAAAAGCTGGCAGCGCTTGAAAAATATAAGGATGAATTATGTTTATATCCACATTCAAGGTCGCTCAAGGGGGTTAAACTTCTATCTCAATATCGTGGCCTTCAGTCAGGGATAAAATATGCTGAGGGTTTAGTGTTAAAAAGAGAAATATTATGAAGTCGGGTATTAAGCTCTGGAGTATTAATGATCATCTGTATGATGAAGCAATTGAATTGTTTGAGACAGGGGCAATTGATTTCATTGAGCTGCTGTATTTGCCTGGGCAAATAAAAAATATTGAAAAATTACAAAAGGTTGAAGTGATTTTACACGGTCCTACATATATGCAGGGGTATTCTTTTGGTGATGGCCAATTTGATAAAAACAAAAAAGTTCTTATTGAGATGATTGAGCTATCAAATCAATTGAATTCAAAATATATAATTTTACATCCGGAGTTTGGATCCGTAAAAAATTTTATTAAATTATTGGGATGCATAAATGATGACAGATTTGTTGTTGAAAATATGCCGAGATACGGCATGAATGATACAAAAGAATTGATCGCATATAATTATTCCGATATTAAAAAAATCATTGATGAATGTGGCCTGGGTTTCTGTCTGGATCTTGCCCATGCCTCAAAAACAGCCATTAGTTTAGATAGGGATTACAAAGCGTTTATCCAAAAATTTTTTTCACTTGATCCAAGAATTGCCCATGTCAGTGATGGACGATTGACCAATAGGATTGATGAGCACCTGGATCTTGGAAGTGGTGATTTTGATTTAAATTTTTTTAAATCGCTTCTTTCTAGTAGCCGGGTTGAGTATCTTACATTTGAAGTGCCGAAGAAAAACGGTTTAAATAATGATATTAAGAATCTTAATTTGATGGTATTTTCCTAGGACCGAAAATTTTATACCTTGACCGAAATTGCTTGTCTTTTGATTATCTGGCTGACTGCATGGCTGCAGTTATTTTAACATGGGCAATGTCTTTGGGAGAAACCTTGTCATCCCTGTGCAGTTTTTTTTCCGATTCCCAGAGGAAGCCATGCCATTTTCCATAAAAGTATATGGAATCATCCCTGTTTTGGTTTCGCTGGATATTGTCTAAAAATATCATTTTTAATTCAGGCAGATAGATAATTGCGTTGGGATCATTCGTGACCTGCAGGGTTTTCAGACAGATATCCAGAAATGAATACCCTCCTGCATCCGGTGTGAATCCCCCTGTCCGAAAGAATAGATCGTTTTTCATGGCAATAAAATAATCCACCATCTGAAAGCTTCTTTCTTTTAATCCGCCAGGGAACTCAATATTCAAGTGAAGATAGGCTGAAACAGGGGTATGGTTATGATCAACAACCATTCCAGCATTTGCTATTTTCCCGGTTTTATCAGATACCCGTGCACCAAATATTTTGTCCTTACCATATGTTAAAAAGGCTTTACTCAGATAATAAAGCCAGCCCTTAAGGGGAGCAAGGTTTTTTTCAATAAAGATAAGGTTTTCACCCCTGGCTATTTCACCCGCTTTGTTCAGCATAACAGGAGAACTGATTCCTTTTGGGATAGCTATTCTTTTAACGTCTCCTTCCAATGAATCCAGGATCCTTACAATTTCTTTGGATTTTTTTTCAGGCTCCAATAAAATTATTTCATAATCACCCTGATCTTCAGAGTTGGATGAAACAGCTTCAAGCTGGGCTAAGAAAATATCATGATTGTCAGGAACCGGTATAATAATTGACCATTTTTTATCCAGGTTTTCATTGGTTTTCTCCAAGGAAGTCATGGGGCTGGTGTTTGCCTGGATGGTTTTTTCAAATATGGTGCAAACGGTTTTAATGGCAGTTGTTGTGTCTGTCAGTTCATTTTTAAGATATTGATTTATTTTTTCCGGGTCCATGAGGCTTGAAAAATCAGTCTTTTTCAGCAGGTGCCCGGCAAATTCTTCCGCCCTCATCTTCAGGGCCACACCTTGATCAACAAATGAGTGGACTGAATTGGGAGTATAGGCAAAGTCCAGCTTGACCAGGGATTTGCCAAATGCAAGGGTTTCCAGACCGGTGGTGCTTTTCTGCCCAAGCACAACCACGTCTGCCATGGATATCAGATCATAGGTGCTTTCCTGGGTATGGATGAAAAAGCTATTGTTTTTGAATAGGGATGTAATGGCATGGGTCCATTTGTCAACCTGGTTTTTTTTACAGGCTGGATGGAACTTGACAAATATACTCTGGTCTTTATGTTCTGATACAGCCTTGAAGATTGGTTTAAAGAGATCTGGTACAGGAAGCCGGGAAGACAAAATCATCAGGGTGACAAATTTATCAGATATTTTGTATTTTTTTCGTTTTGTTTTTCGAACTTTTTTTTGGGTCTGGCGGGCAATTTCTCTGGCAAGATGGGTATTGCCAACGGGAATGATTTTAGATTCAGGCGCGTCAAAACTCACCAGTTTGTTTTTAATTCTTTGTCCCCAGACAAGATTGAGAGTAGAGTATTGGGCATGTCCTGAAAGTCCGAAATCAAGGCCATAGGATAATCCTTCTTGAAGGGAGAAAAATGGGATATTATTTTTTTTGGCCCAGAAGGCAAACATTTTACCCCATCTATTGATCTCATGGAGGGCAAAACAAAGGTCAGGTTTTTCTTTTTGTAAAAGATTTTTAAAGCCGGTATATTCGGTAGCCGTTGAAAACAAAGTCTTATCGGTTACGGTCACCGGCAGTATCCCAAGGAAAAAATCATTTTTCAAAGATCCTGCAAATGTCTTTTTTAAACGATGATAATTTTTCTGGATCTCTTCATGGTCTTTATCCGTGATAAAATCAAAAATATGGGAATAGGTGAGCCCCAGTTCAATAGCCGTGATTTCCTGGGATCGTTCTGCCTGGCCCACTATATATTTAATGTCTGCTCCTTTGGACTCAAGTTTTTCCATAACAGGAGTGATAAACCGGGTATGGTGCTGCAATGCAATATATGCAATGATTTTTTTATTTTTCCAGAAATCAGTCATTATCTGCCTGCCTTTGCCAATTGCATGAAAATTGTTCCAAACTCCATTTTTTTTGCCTTAAGTGCTATAATATTCCCGATAGCCTCTTGCATACACTCGGCAGTATTTACCCTTTGTTTAACTCCATTGGTTGCCGCCGGAAGCATGGGATCAAATATAATGGAGGGGATATTTTTTTCCTGGGCAATATTGGTTTGAAAACAAGTGCTGCATGCAGCAAGGCTGTCGGCCATCAGCATTTCCCATGGTGAATTCATATTGTGAAATGAGTATGAGGCAAAAAGATTCAATTCTTTTTTATAGATAATCTCAGTCATTTCTTTTTGCGTGTGAGAACCCCTTACCTGGTCTTCGCCAAAACTAAACATAAGGTGGAGTTTTTTCCCCATGGGTGAAATTATCCTAAGCATTTCCTGGTATTCATAGATCATGGCAACATTGTGGGGAAGGTATAATACAGCCCTTGTGTCTGGTATTTTATGGGTAGTTCGATAATGATAAGATGCCTTTGCTCCGTTCAGATTAAAGTCGGTTGATACGGATGAGAAGATGGATGCTTCATACATGGGCAGCATCCATATATTATTGTGATCCAGGATTTCTTCCAGGTGCTCATGGCTTTCCCATAACCTTGTGATTACACCGTCAGGCAGGGATGCTGCCAGGGTCCATCGGGTGTCCAGGGGCAGCAGTTCATACCCTATAACAGGGATTTTATTTTGTTTTGCCCATATAATAGCGGCATGAAATACCCGTTCTTCAGTTTCTGAAGATCCCAGGGGGGTAGGTATCTGGAGGATTAATCCCCGGGTGTCGTTCTGGTTTTCTATGTTAAGGGTGGTCTGGATGACATTGCCGCCGCCCAGGTCATCCAGCAATAATACATCAGTAAAGGTAAGTCCCTGGTTGAATTCCATTCCATTGAGTATTTCTCTTTTGGCAAGGTATCCCTTGTATGACTTTGTTGCGGATCGACTGGATAATTTGAAACAGGTTGGATTAAGACCTTTTATTTTCTTCAGAATTTCAGAAGAGGTTTCCGGGACGATAAATGAAAGATCAATCAGTTTTTCCATCCTGGTCTGGAGCAGTTTGAGGAATTCATAGATTGTGGGTGTGACCTGGTTGGATTGAATAATCCAGACTATTTTTTTCATCTTGTGATTTTTATCCATGTATTGCAATCAGTGCCAATTATGGTGTACCTTTTTAAGAATGTGACCAGTGATAGTAATTTTATAACAATTTGGATGTATTCTTGCATAGAATCTATACAAAGAAAAGTAAATTTTCCTAGGACTGGATATTTGCCATAAGGGGTAACGATTCCGCAAAAACTCAACCAAGACCAGTTTCGGTCTGCTTACCCGACACTCACAGGTTTGGATGTTTTGACAAATTCTAAGCTTACTGCATTA
>JAQICW010000526.1 GCA_027858355.1 Desulfobacula sp. | reverse complement strand
ACCCGCCATGAATCGAATCAACCTTTTTTTGACCAATCAGATAGCCAGCAGCCTGCATCACTCGCTCGGGCGCAAGTTCCTGAGTATCAAACTTGACAATCTCAAGCTCTTTACCCAGTAACCCTCCGGTGCCATTGATTTCATTAACAGCCGTTTCAATGCCCCTTAAATAACCGAGACCATCTGCTGCATAGGCACCAGTCAGGCAAAGTGGTGCGCCAACCTTTATCGTTTCGCCCGCTTGCGAAAAACCGATAAGGCAGAATAAAAAAGTAACTCCCAAAATTCCTGTCAGTACTTTCCTGTTCATAATAACCTCCATTTTAGATTAACATCTTCCCCTATGAATAAGGATAGGTAAATGAATAAGGATAGGTAAATGCTTTTTTGCCTTTTGTCAAGACGAGAAATACAAACTCTGGATATTTGCCATAAGGTTTGGCCCAGCGAAAGAAATACTATGGGCGGCTGTTTTTGTAGCAGTGCTGCTCAATATGGACGTGGTGAGATATTAATTTTGTTCAGTGCGATATAAAATATCAGCGATGCTCACCTCATAATTCATTACTCTTATTATTTGATGAGGTCAGCAAGCCACATAAGTTTGCGGATAATAGGTTTGTGGAATGTTTTTTTTGAGGACGGATTTGATTCTTGTTGTTTATTCCAGTTGCACACCATATTTTGTTAATATGTCTTGAGGGGTTATCGTTTCAGGAGTGCCGGTTGGTCGGAGTACATTCCTGCCACAAAGGATAAAGACCTCATACACATCGAATATGGCATACCGGTCCTTATCAAAGATAATAAGCTTGTTCCCATTTTCTTCTTTAACTTTTTCTCTGAATTTTCTGATTCCGGTAGCATGGCCTTTTTCTTCCAGTTTGTCCTGCTGATCCATCCAATCCCTGAAAGCAGTTGTCAGTGCCCTGATAAAAATAGTGAGATAGGTATGAACAAGAAAACAGGCTTTAGTGTTTACAGGTGGCCTTTCTAGGCCTGACCTAAACTTCTATGGGTGCTTCAACAGAACCATTTGTAAGGATAACCATGGTTTTAGAATCAGGATTATTATCTTTGAAAGGATCATGCCAAACCACAACAGCATTAATTGGATTGGCTGCAAAAGTTTTGGAGTTCTGATGACTGCCACAGCCGAGTGGCCCATAACCTGAAAGTCAGAAACTAAAATTCCGCTGAGGTTAATCCTTCCAGGCCTTCAACATCCCAATAATCTGTAACCTTTATTTTATTTTTACCAGATCCAACAGTGCGTATTTTGTCTCTGGTGTTGCGATTTCCAGTGCCTGCAAGAAAAAGAGCATCATTGTAAACATTCATATTGGCTTTCGCAGGGATGAAAAAGGTAATACCCTCAGTGTTGAGCCACCACAAGAAAATGCCGTCCATAAACCCGCGATCAATGGCAAGAGAAGTGATATTGGCATGGTCACCAAGGTTGTCAATTGCCTGTTGCACCACTTCCTGGGCAAGGTTTATATCGTGCACTTCAATTGTGGTAAAACGCATGGCTAAAGGAAGACGGCTGTTGGGATCCCAAACTACCCATATTTTAAAGCCAAAAACCGTTTCCAGGACTTTTCGAATACGCTTTTTCCGAAGTCTTAGCTCAGGGGGTTTTTGTTTGGTTACCTTACCACATCCTTTACATTTTTCTGTAGATTCAATTTCAGAAGCATCAAGCAGGGCATGGACTATTTTTGGGAAGAAGTTACTTGCTGCTAAAATTGATATCCCGCTGTTAAACATTTTTTCCAGGGTGGGCGCTACAATGGATGCCAATATATCTCTTATGAAATCACAAGATACCGGTCCCCGTATTTGGATCGGCTTCTTTTCATCGGAAACAGGTTTTTTCCTGCCCCGGTTACAAGTGCCTTCTTTTATGTCTCTGCCATTGAAACCGACAAGGCGCATAAGACTCTGGCTTCGAAGGATCACAGAGTCCATGTGCCAAAAAAATTGAAGGCCCGCTACAATACGCATCATGTAGATAAAGATTATACGCATGAATGGAACAGGACTGTTCCTCTTTTTAGATTTTG
>JAQICW010000475.1 GCA_027858355.1 Desulfobacula sp. | reverse complement strand
AGATTAATTTCCCCACAGCTTACCTTATTCCTAAAAAAGACGGCAGTTATATTTGTGATTCAAAAGACGGTAAAGTTTTAATGTATGAATTTAAAGAAGGTTCGGAACCTGAACTTAATCATCAAACAACAGGGCAAATCGCAAAGTGCTTGGCCAGACTTAACAATTTTAAAGGATTTGAAAAATATCCGCGTAAAAATATTATTCATATTGATTATTGTTTTGAATTAATTGAGCAGTTTAAAACCGCACCCTTCCAATATCCTGAAATTTACGAATATTTTGAAGATCAGACAGAGTATTTGTTAAAGCCGGTTACTGAAATTCTTCCCAGGGGTTTAATCCATGGCGATGTTTTTCCGGATAATACTATTTTTAAAAACGGCATATTATCTGCTCTTATTGATTTTGAAGAGGTGTGTGTAGATAACCTGTTAATGGAAATTGGAATGTGCATTAATGGGTTTTGTTTTGTAAATAACACGCTTGATCTTTCATTAATGGAGACTTTTCTTTGTGAATACAATAAAATCAGGAAAATCACTGAAAAAGAATGGGAGCTTCTTTATTATTATATTCAATGGGCGGCCCATGGACTGTTATCATGGCATTTACGTCATTTTTTGATTTATAAGAAAAACCCAAAGCAGCTTGCCAGGGTGAATGAATTAATGGAAAGGGTTAAAAAATTACGACAGAATCCATTACCGGAATTTAAGAGGCCAGACAAATGAAAAACGATCAATATAATGTGCAAAAATTAGATTTACATGATGTGTGTGCTCAATTTGGGACCCCGCTGTATGTTTATGATGCAGATGTGATCAAACTACAGTTTGAAAAGTTTAATCAAGCTTTTCTGGGAATTGACCATAAAATTATGTATGCAGTAAAATCCTGTACTAACCTGAGTATCATGAAATATATGCTAACTTTAGGCGCAGGCATTGATACTGTTTCTATCCCTGAGATTAAAATGGGGTTGAAAATAGGATTCAAACCAGAAAAAATTGTTTTTACACCCAATGTTGTTGAGTTTTTTGAGATCAGGGATGCTATAGAGCTTGGTGTATCTGTTAATATTGAAAACCTGCAGAACCTTGAAGCTTTTGGGAGAGAATTTAAAAACAGCTATCCAGTCTGTATCCGCCTTAATCCAAATATGCTTTCAGAAATAGAAAGCGGAAAAGCTGATTTAAGTTCTCTTAACTTTGCATCAATCAACAAGGAACATTATGATGATGTCAGCAAAGAAAAAGTGGCGGCATGGCATTACCAATCTAAATTTGGCATTTCCTTGATCCAGTTTGACAAAGTTTTAAAGCTTGTTAAAAAATATAATATAAGAATTAATGGTATCCATCTGCATTCAAGTCACGTAATTTTAAGCGAAGAAGTCTTTGAAAAGGGAGTTAAGACTGTTTTTAAAATTGCTAAACTATTTGATCATCTTGAATATGTTGATTTTGGTGGCGGGATTATGGTTAAACATCATCCTGATGATACAGTGATTGAGCCCGACAAAATTGGAAAAATATTAAAAAAAGAATATGATAAATTTTGTGTTTCAATTGGGAGAAAGATCCAAATATGGTTTGAGCCCGGAAGGTTTCTTTTGAGTGAATCAGGGTGTCTGCTTGCCAAAGCAGTGGTTTTAAAAACAAATGGTTTTATTAATTTTGTTGGAACAAATACAGGATTTAATCATCTCCTTCGTCCCATGATGTATAATGCGTACCATGAGATAATAAACATTACAAATCCTGATGGAGAGTTAGAGAAATATAATATTGTGGGTAATTTATGCGAAATTGACAATATTGGAACACATCGCCTGTTAAACAAAGTCAGACAGGATGATATTATTATGATTAAAAATGCAGGAGCCTATGGCTTTAGCATGTCATCAAATTATAACACAAGACCAAAACCTGCTGAAGTGTTAATTATTAATGGCAAAGCCAGGCTTATCCGCAAGCGTGAAAACTTTGATGACCTTATTCGTAATCAAATTGAGCTTGATTTTTAGGCAAACCATTTATAGATCAATATTTTAAGAGCAGTTCAGCCAGGCGGGCCATGGTAATATCGACACTTTGCTCTCCCCGGGATCGAGACAATGAATCCTTGACCCGTTGTTTCTATCGCCTTATAGTGGCGGGGAAAACTTGTCAATTACACCCTGGCAATGTTCAGGATAAAAAAAGGATATCACAGGAAGATGTTTGATTTAATAAAAAAAATTATTGGCAGCGACAATGGCAAAGCGCAGACTACAGACCAGGATATTCTTGCAGTAAGCCGTTTCCGGCGTGAGAGAACTTCAACACCACCCAGTAACGTTGGAAAACCTGATTTTTCATTGCAAGAAATACATGAGAATATATTAAATACATATCGTTTTGTGTCCGGCTAATTTAAGTGGTGTGGTGTTTTGTTATTCAAAATTAATCTATAGATCACAGATTGACATATCGAAGTGCAATCATTTTTAGAGGTGGATTCAGGAGAATACCTGTGGTTTTTCCCAATATCTTTTTTGGCATATTTGTTTTCAAATTTCCTCAAGCCCTTGTTTTAATTTTTGCAAACGGGTCAAGACATCATCAAAATTATATTTTTGTTCCATTATGTTTGACACCAGTCTAAAATCTGAGTCCTCTGTAGTTTCCTTCTCCAAAATTTGTATTATTTCGTTCATGGTGCTGGTGCTGCTGATTTTAGCCATATCTTGCCCCAAAATCCTTATACTTGAGATTTCATCATCGAAGCCTTCTGATTCCAAAAGGTCTTTATTATCAATATAAAGTCTTTCAATAATATCAGTGTATTTGTACTTGAGTAATAAGAAATATAAGTCCTGGGCATCTTTCTGTCGTTCTGGAAATGAATCATTCCATGATATTAATTTCATAATAGCCATTCCTGGAATTGTTGGAACTTTGATTTCAAGGAAAGGATCTTTGGAGATAATTATCTGCGTTGCGTAGTTGTATGCGTCTTCAAATCCTGAAACACTCATCACTATATCATGTTCAGGCGGCCAAGAAATAAAACTCTGATCATCAGAGATTTTTCCAAAAGGAACGATATCAATAATTGTCTCACCATATTTAAAACGTTGCTTTTGTTTTTTTGATTTTTTAAAATCTTTTGCCTTTAATAGTACGTTCTCGATCTTCTCATATACTCCCCAGCTTTTTACTCTAACTGCGAAATCAATGTCCATCGTCCTTCTGGGGGCTCTGATTCCATGTAAATACTCCAAAACAAAGTCTCTTGCTGAGGCACCTACGATAAAAAACTTCACACCAAGTTCATCCAATATTTTATTTATTTGTAGGATTGCACTTTTATGCTCAGGGTCAACCTTGTGTGAAATGTCCAAGTATATGTTTATCATAAATCAACCTCGCAGTTTCAATTTTCCTTTGATTTTTAAATTCCAGAAGATCAGCATATATCAAAATTGGATGAACGATATCTTTCTTTTTGAAGTATGTATCTTCAGGCCAAAATTGTTGAAATATAAAGATATTACCATCTTCGGCTTTTCGCAATCTATTCTGGATGATGATGTTTGTTAAATACTCTTCATCTGCGTATATAATTAATTCTTCCGGCTTTAGATATTTTGTAAGCTTATATGCCGCGACTTCACCGCCCCACTGAGCATTATTGGCTTTGAGCGGTGCATGTCTCCAAAAATCTGCAGGCCCTTCAAACCTTCCTATCAGCATTTTGTATTTTAACCTTTCAGGGTACTCCAGACACCAGCGATCCAACAAACCTTTCTTATCGGCTATTTTTTTCCCTCGCCTACCCATTTTGATTATATGGCCTTGATTTTCAAGGTTCTGAATTACATTTCCTACAGTTCCCAAAGCAACCCCTGCATGATTTGCAATAACCCGATGTGGTTTGACAATTAAATTTTGATTACGCAAAAGTGCATAAATCAATTTCAAACCCGTTTTTGTGAATGGATTATCACCCCGGCCTTTAAGGTTCAGTTCTTTGTCTTTCTACCCTTTTATGAAAAAAATTGCAGGAAAAAAATTGATGTATGCATTACCAGCCATATCGATGAAATTAATATCATTTTGCTTCAGCTCTTCTGCCATGGTCGGATTTACAAATTTTGTAACCAACAACTGTTTATACCCATGTGGAATATAATGCCTGTAATTTAACAAAATGCCAAGAAGAGCCCTGTTAACGAAATGCTTTACTTCAACGCAAAATTTTAATTCTATTTCTTGTATTCGAATTTTGATAAATGCATCAGCTCTGAAATCGCCAACAATGGTTTCTAAATCTTTCAGCTCTGTCTCTATTTCAATACCTATGCTTTTTTCAAAAGCATCTAAGGCCATTGTTAATATTTTGCGTTCCATTGGCTCGAATCTCCAGTTTTGTTCAAATTTTGCATGCGTTCATATAAATTGAACATACTAAAAAATTGAACAAAATGTCAACAACTTATTTAATTATATGTTCAATAAAACATTATGTTCAAAAATCATGGACGCCATTAAAAAATGAACGAATGTCTGTAGAAGAATTGATCATGAAATTTATCTTGTTCATCAGAAAAATTAGATCCGGACAGAATTATAGCTAAATTAAAAACAAGAACAGGTCACAAATCGAAAATTCAATGGAATTCAAATTAAGAACTGTCAAACTCTGTCTTGACTGTGGCAAGCTCGTCACGGGATTATTCGCTGTCCGCCCCGTTACCTTGGTGTCTATCTCCATTTGTATTTTCGCCTTCTCATTTTATAATGAGAATCAGCTTGTTCAGGAAGTGTAGAGAGACTTTATGAACACCGGAAATTTTGGGTGCGGCAATTCCTTAGAC
>JAQICW010000462.1 GCA_027858355.1 Desulfobacula sp. | reverse complement strand
GGCATCCATCATTGAGGTTGGCTCATCTGCCACAATAAATTCCGGATCCAGAATAATTGCCCGAGCCACGGCAACCCGTTGCCGCTGTCCACCGCTTAACTGGTGGGGATACCTGTGGTAAAACTCCTGTCCGGGAGAAAGGCCCACAATTTCCAGGGTTTCAATTACTTTTTTGCGACGTGTGGCAGCATTGCCGATCTTATTGACAACCAGGGGTTCCAGTATGGTTTCAGCAATGGAAAGATGCGGGTTCAAGGATTGATAAGGGTCCTGAAAAATCATCTGAACCTTTGACCTATAGTCTTTCAGCGACCTTCCTTTTAGGTTGTTTATCGGCTTGCCATTAAGCTTTATGATTCCTTTGGTTGGCTCTTCAAGCTTTACCAAAAGTCTTCCTATTGTTGTTTTACCGCTGCCGCTCTGGCCGACAAGGCCAAAAATTTCATTTTTTTGTATTGCCAGACTTATATTATTCAGGGCAATAATACGGGTCTCGCCTTTTGATAAACGGGTTTTTTTTGAGCTATATTCCTTTGTCACGCCATTTAATTCAATGATGGGCGTTTGGTTATTTTGTTCCTCAGTCATTTTCGTCCTTATGTATTACCTCGGCAAAACAAAGAGCCTGATGTGTTGAAGAAAGATTCACCCACCCGGGATTATGGTTTTTACATTTTTGAGATTTTTTTTTGCAGGAGGATGCAAAGCTGCATCCTCTGGTTATTGTAATCAAATCAGGAGACTCCCGTATCTCAGGTACCTTGGTATCTTCATTTGAGTCCAAAGTCAGGAATGATCCCAATAGAGACCTTGTGTAAGGGTGTCGTGGAGATCTAAACACTTCTTCTCTACTGCCTTTTTCCACTATCTGCCCGCCATACATCACGCAGATGTCCTTGCAGACATCTGCAACCACTGCAATATCATGGGAAATAAAAATCAGACTGGTATTCAAGGCTTTTTGAATTTTTTTAATTTCTTTAAGGATCTGATCCTGAACAATTACATCCAGAGCTGTTGTGGGTTCATCTGCTATGATCAGTTTCGGGGTGCATGCAAGAGCCATGGCTATAATGGCTCTTTGTTTCATGCCGCCACTGTATTGATGGGGAAAATCCCTTAACCGATCTTCAGGAATTTCAACCAGGTCGAACATTTTTTTCACCTGATCAAAAACCTGTGTTTTTGACATCTGGGGATTATGGATTTCTATAACTTCTGCAATCTGTTCATCAACCCGGATGACCGGATTCAAGGCATTCATGGCAGCCTGGAATATCATGGATATTTCTTTACCCCTGAACGTTCTCCATTTTTCATCATTAAAATGTGCAAGGTTATCGTCATTAAAAAATATGTCACCTTGTAAAATGGATGCATTTTCAGGCAAAAGGCCCAGAAGTGTCATTCCAAGTGTGGTTTTCCCACATCCTGATTCTCCGACAAACCCCAGAGATCGGCCCTTCTCTATTGAAAAAGAGATGTTATTGACGGCATGAATAAGACCGTGTTTGCTTTTATATCCAACACTTAAATTGTCAACCCTGAGTAAAGCCATTTATTTTCCCTCTTCTTCCTTCCTGAGCCTTGGATCAAGGACTTCATCCATTGCGCGTCCCAACATGTAAAATGAAAGGGTCAGCAAAGAGATGCAAATGCCTGGGGGTAGAAGCCAGTATGGTGCCTGGAACATATGGCCTGAACTCCACACCCATTGAAGCATCATACCCCAGCTGACCTGCCCTGGATCGCCAAATCCAAGGAAAGACAGAGCTGCCTCTACCAGTATGGCTGATGTCACCCTGAATGTCATATACAAGAATGCCAGGGGAAGAACATTGGGCATAATATGTTTAAAAATGATTCTGAAATTTGATGCTCCCGCCACTCTGGAGGCTTCAATAAAAGGCCTTGATTTTAAAGACAGAGTCTGGGAACGGATAATTCTTGATACAGATGGCCATCTCATTATGGCAATGATAAAAATAATGACCCAGATACTCAACTCCCACAAGGAGGCCAGGATCAGAAGAATGACAAGGGAAGGCAGCACCATGAATATGTCGGCGACCCTCATCAGCAAGGTGTCAATAATTCCTCCGGCATACCCTGATATCATACCAATGGCCGTGCCAAGAACAACACTGATGAAGGCGCAGGAAAGACCGACAATGAAAGCTACTTTTGCTCCTTCCAGCAGCTGTACAAAAAGATCCCGGCCAATAAAATCCGTTCCAAGCCAGTGCTGAAAACTGGGCCCGGTTGAATATGTTATATTTGGATCCGCACCTGTCATGGGGTGATAAACAGGACCTAAAAGCGGAACGAAAAAACTTGCAATGGCCATGAGCATGAAAACCGATAAAATAATAATGCCTGTTTTACCCATGGGGTTTTTTATAAATATGGCCCAGGCCTTTGTAAATCTCTCGATATAATGATTTTTATTTTCAGGTCTGTTTTCTGTGTTTTTCATCAGTAGTTGATCCTCGGGTCCATATATGCATACAAGAGATCCACAATCAGGTTGGCGATAAGCACCACAGCCGTTATCAGTAAAAAACATGCCTGGGCCAGAGGATAGTCATTGTTGCTTACCGCAAAAATAAGTTCGCGGCCTATGCCTGGCCAGGTGAAAATCTGTTCTGTTAACGCGCCACCATTTATGGAAAAAGCAAGACTTAAGCCCACGCTGGTAATTACGGGCAGGGCAGCATTCCGGGCCGCGTGTTTATCTCGGATTACCTTGTCTGAAAGGCCTTTTGCCCTTGCCGTAATAATATATTCTTCTTTTATTACACCCAGCATACTGGATCGCATGAGTAAAAGATAGCTGCCCAGATGAATAATAAAAAGTGTTAACAAAGGTAAAAACATATGGTGCAACACATCCAGGACTTTTATAAAAATAGATGTATCCTGGATCCATAATTCCGGGGAAATAATTCCGCCCAGAGGAAACCAGCCAACCTTATAGGCAAGAATCCATAAAACAAGCAGGGCAAACCATGGGATAAAAAGGGTATGGCAGAGAAGAGCACCTATTGATAAAACATTATCAAGCCATGATCCTTTTTTCCAGGCTGCGATTTTGCCTAAAAACACTCCCACGAATGCGGCTAAAAGCGTGGATGTGGTAAAAAGAAGAATGGTGCAGGGCATTCTGTCCAGTATGATATTGCTGACGGGTTCTCCATAATGAAAAGAATGGCCTAAGTTGCCCGTAAAAAAATTTTTGATATAAATGATGTATTGTTTCCATGCAGGCTCATCAAGACCCATCTGTGAGATGAGAAACTGGATATCCTCGGGTGTCAGATTTGGATCTACCATTCTTGAGACAGGATCTCCAGGAGCCGCTCTGAAAAGAAAGAATAAAATAGTGAGAATAATAAAGAAAAGTATGGTTATTTCAATTAATTTATTGAAAATAAATTTTTTGGTTTTCATTTATCTTTATCCATATTGTTAGAATATCAACTATTTTTCTTTACCATTATTTTTTTTTACCATGCATAGTGACCAGATATTGCCGATACCGTTTACTTCTTCCACCCATCCTTTAAATCTTTTTTTGGAAACAGCTTCTAAAATATGCGGATTATATAAAGGGATATACGGGAGATCCTCCATGAGAATTGCCTGCATTTCCCAGATCAATTTTTTTCGTTCTTCTTCATCAATAATACTTTGCTGTTTTTTAGCAATTTTATCAAAATCAGGATTGTTGTATCCGCTCATGTTCCATCCCCTGGGTTTATCATATTCTGAATAGAAAAATGACCTTAGATAATCCGGATCAAGATTAAGCTTGCCATAGCCTAAAATAAAGGCATCAAAATCATGTTTCCCTTTTACCCTGTCCAATAGTGAGTTAAAGGACATGGGTCTTGCAAAGGCCGGCATGCCCATTTTTCTTATCCATTCCTGGATCATCATACCGGCAAAGGCCCTTTTGGGGTCATAATCAGCAGGAGGAGTGAGGATCACAAAATTTTCCATTGGTTTTCCATCGGGAAGACGAATCCCCTGCCCCTCAACAATGCCATTCTCAGATATCACCGGTTCTTTATCCCATGTATAACCTGCTTTTTTAAGAAGCTCGTATGCTGTTTTGAATCGTTCTTCATTTTTTAACCCTATACCATATTGACGAACATTGGGATTGTGCCAGAAGATGTTGCCAGATGGTATAATAGAACGCATGGATGAACCATAATTTTGAAGAATTCTTGTAATGATGAATTCTTTGTTAATAAGGGTGGCTATGGCCTGTCGTAAAATTTTATCATCAAAGGGTGGTTTTCTTAAGTTAAAACCCATATAATATAGAGCGCTTTTTCTATTCAGAAATACCTTTATATCGGGCTGTATTTCCAGATCTTTTATGTAACCAGGCTGGATTTCCCACCAGAACAGGTCTATATCTCCTTTTTTAAGGGCCAGTATGGCAACATCACTGGTCCCGTATATTTTAAAAAGAATGCTGTCTATATAGGGTCCAAGCGTATAACCGCCTATTTTTTTTCCTGTACCGAAAAAATAAGGATTTTTTGTCATGTAAACATAGGCCCCTTTTTTGTATTCAGCCAGCATAAAAGGGCCGGTACCCAAAGGTTTTTTAATGATATGGTTCTGCAGGGTACGTAAAGGTTTTTCCGTTTTTTTTGCCTTGGCTGCAATTTGTTCCCATTCCTTTTTCGATACCAGGGGAGTGGTTAATACCCGGGAAAGAAAAATTGCCGAGGGCTTTTTTAAATAGAAAATAAGTGTGTGAGCATCAATGATATCAATTTTCTTTATCACATTCCATTTGCTGGCATAACCCGGGATTTTAAAATCAAGGAACAATTTTTCATTAAATACAACATCATCAGATGTAAAATCGCTTCCATCAGACCATTTTGCAGCCCTTAATTTTATGGTATAAGCCAATTTCTCTTCATTAAAAACAGGGTCTTCCTGGGCAAGCCAGGGAATTATTTTTAATGTTTTTGGATCCCGTGTATACAAAGGCTGGTAGATCTGGGAGAGTATTTTACGTGAATTGGCATCACTTGCCAGCCACACATTCAATGATTTGGGTTCTTCAGGTAATCCTATTTTAAGCAGGTTTGCTTCATTTTTTTTCTGGCAGGATAAAACCATACATAGAATTAATATCACAATCCCTGTAAATAAGATGCGTTTTAAACTGCTTTTCAATAATCTATCCAGACTCTTTTGGGTGTTCATTTTGCCGGACCTTTAAATCTGCTGTTCAATAAAATCAATGACATTGGTTTCCAGTTTTACATTATCTAAGAGATTGATTCTGGGAATGCCTCCAGGGCTAACACAGTTAATCTCAACAAGTTTGTCACCGATAATATCAATCCCGACAAAATACAAACCATCCTTTATTAATTGATCTTTCAAGGTTTCACATATTTCCCGTTCTTTGTGGGTGATTTCATGTTTAAATACCTTTGCACCGGCATGGACATTTGTCCTGAAGTCACCATAGAGCGATTTTCTGCCCATTGCCCCTAATATCTCCCCGTTTAAGAGCAGAATTCTGACATCCCCATTATATTTGACACTTTCTAAATATTCCTGAACCAAGGTAGGGTGACGTTCCGGATAGGGTTTGCTTGAATCAATATAATAATTGATCAATGAATTCAGATTTTCCTGATCCCGGTTGCTCACCTTGATCACGCCGTGTCCTCCGTGTCCCTGAAGGGGTTTTATAACCATATCACCGCCAAAAGTATCAATGATTTTTCTGATTCTGTGGGGATCTCTGGAAATATGCGTTTCAGGAATAATATCTGGGAAGTTCAATGCGTAGACCTTACTATTACCCTTTATTTGCCCCATTGTATCGTTGACCATGAAAATCTTGTCGCTGACGGGACCTAAGAATTCCATGACCTGATAACTTATGGGGGGGTCTTTTCGTAAAAACAGGGCATCCAGATCTGTAATGGTTTCAAATATCAGGTCATCCTTGTTCAGGCATTCAATCAATACCTGCCAGTAATCTTCAATGGCAAGGCCAGGTTTTACTGATATATTTCGCATCCTTGCAGCAACTTCATTTCCACGGATATAGACATCGTGGGGTTCCAGAAAAAACACTGTATGTCCCCTCTGGTTGCATTCATACATCAGATAACTGGTGGTTTCCAATACTGGATTGATCTTTCTTAGATCATCCATTAAAAAGGCAATTTTCATGATTGCTTGTTTAAATCCTCCCAGTACTATATATATTAAAAGCTTAAGGTTGATAATGTATCATAAGAAAATAATGAAAGCCATTAAAAAAAAAACAATCCTGATCGTCACTCCGCCGCTGACAAGTCCTGCCATGCCCTCTTCTACCGCTGCCTTTGCTGCAGGATGTTTTTCACACAAAGCTTTTAAAACAATAATATACGATGCTAACCTTGACTTTTTTGTGAATCATGTTTTTTCAAAAAAAGTGATAGATTTTTTCAAATCAGAATCATTTTATGATCCTGAAAAATATCTTATAACCCGAAACCAGATAGATGATTTATTATTGTTGTACGCTGCTGCTTTTTATCCCTCCAGGATCAGATGGAGTTTTCTGTCCGGCAGTGTTATTGATGAAAGTCAAAATCCGCTTTTTATTTCGTTCTGTCATGAAAAACTCAACTTGATGCTGAAACAAGTCCTTCCAGAGGTGGTCATCCTTGCTCTGGACTCTGAAACTCAGGTTTCCGGAGCAAATACAATTATTCACTATATAAAACGTATTTTTCCTGAAATACAGACAATTGTTCTGCAGAACAATAATCATGGAGGAAATAACACCCCTATTGCAGATCACCGTTTTTCTCTGCAAAACCTGCCGCTTTTTTTAAAATGGATAAACACTACCTGGAAACGTAAAAATAAAGATACACATGTTGAACCGGATTTTTCCATATTTCCTTTGAAAGAATACCTGGCACCGGGATTGATACTGCCACTTCAACCCCGTCTTTTTAAGGATATGTTTTTTTTCTGGGATTTTGTGGCAAAGTTGAAAGAAAAATACGGAGCAAAAGGATTTCTTTTTGAGGATCAGCTTTCCTCTTTTGAACTCATTTTGAAAAAAAAGGAACTTCCCAAACTTTTTTTTGGTGTCCATGCAGATATGGAAGACCTGGACAAGACTTATACATGGAATGAAGACCAAAACCTTTTTTCCTAGGGAATTATTTTGATCCAATGGAAAAGCCTTGAAAAAAAAGAACCATCAAAGATAAAAAGGTTATGGGATCTTTCCAAACAAGGTGTCTGGAATCATTTAAACTTAACAGACCATACCAGTAGCGCCCTGAAAAATGATTGGCTCAGGTTTATATCCTTAAATCCTAATATTGCCCATTCCTATAAAAATTCATTTGGCAACGGGTCAGATGGCAAATCAGATCTCAATGGCATGGATCATTCTTTGCGAGCCTATTCAGGTGTAAAACAGCTACCGGGAGAGCCTTTCTGGAAATTTTTGTCAGATCCTGCACATCTTTTACTTTATTTAAAGCAACATGGGAAAAAAAATCTTTTCTGCCTGAGAGCAGACCGGATCAATGAAACTCTTATTTCATTGGGAAGCAGTATCACCTTTAATTTCATGAAACCGGATGAGCTGCCCCAGGGTTTTCTGGATGAGATTTGTGTCATGGTGGAAGCTGGCGGGTCTGTGGATAAAGAATATGTGCGGTATAACCTTGAAAGAGCCTATTTAATAGGATATGCAGAGGAAAACGGTATCATCGTGGGAAATTCCAGCCTGAAGCATCCAAGAGAGGAATTCATCCAGAGACTTAATACCATTACAGGCCTTAATTTTAATCATTTTGTTGAAAGAGGCTATACCTCTGTTCGACCTGAATACAGAGCGCTTGGCGTGGGTGCCAGGCTGCTGGAAGGGCTGACAAAAAGGGCGGGACAATATAAGATTTTTTCCATCATCAGTGAGGATAATACAGCCACCCAGAAGATTGCAAGAAAAAATAAAACAAAACAAATTGCCGTATATTATAGTGAAAAAATTGGTAAAAAACTGGGTATATGGATGCCCGAGCATATGATTGAAAAAGACTGGGAAATTAAATTATGAATATTGGTGTTTTAACTGTTAATGATTTTTCTTTTCATCCCAACATGCGCCTTAAACAGGCGGCTGAAGGTTCAGGCAATGAGATCATTCTGATCAACCCCTATGATATCTTGTGTTCTTTGAAAGACAGCCGGGTTGAATTTTTTATTGAAAAGATATACAAAGAACTGGATGTCATCATGCCCCGGCAGGGATCTCCCATGGGGGATTATGGACTGGTCCTCCTTAGACAGTTCATGCATTCAGGAATCCCCCTTGTGAACAGCCTTAAAGGAGTCACCATTGCGAGAAATCAGTTTATCACTCTTCAGACCCTTGTCTCATCAGGCCTTCCCGTCCCGTCAACACTCTTTATTACCAAACCGGAATCTTTTTTATGGGCGGTGAAACAATTGGGCGGATTTCCAGTGGTGATCAAGCAGGTGGATGGAATGGGGGGAGATGGAGTTATCAGGGTCAACAGCCAGACAGAAGCAGTAACTTTTTTAACACAGAATCTTCCAGCCAAAAAAGGCCTTGTTGTCCAGCAGTTTATCGAGCCACAGGAGCGTACGGATATCAGGGTGCTGGTGATAGGCGGAAAAATAGCCGGTGCCATGGCACTTGTGCCAGATTATCAGGATTTCAGAGCCAATATTCACCAGAAAGGACATGCCAGGCCTGTTGAATTGACAGAATCCTGTGCCTCAATTGCCCTTAAAGCTGCAAAAGCATGTCATCTTGAAATTGCTGGCATTGATCTTATTGTTGAAAAAAATCGCCCTCCCTTGATAATTGAAGTTAATTATTCACCTGGGTTCAAAGGACTTGAAGAGGCAATGGGACAGGATATTGCAAAGCAGATGTTAGATTATGTAGTGAATAGCAGACGGATGTATTAGATTATGAAAATTTCCAAATTTAATCTGATTAAGGATGAAGAAAATGTAAAGGCCACTGCCCTTGTTAGCTTTGAGGATTGTAACCAGCCAGATAAAGAGGTCTTTATCAAAACTTCCAGGGCCTATGAAAAATATTTTGATATAAATCCCCATTCATTTCTGGTGGGCTGTCTTTTGCCGGCTATGCATTTTGGGGAAAAAAGAATTGTGATTGATTCAAAAATCTGTCCGTTCTTAAAGGAAGGCCTTGAAACAGCCATGTATATCCTTGCGGATTGGACAAAGGGGAAATATAATCCCTTGACAATAGAAGCACGGATAATGTCTGAAAGCAGGCAGATCACAATACCTGGGGCAGGTATGTTCATGTCCGGCGGTATGGATTCATTAGCCGCATTGCGGTTAAACCGACTCCATTATCTCGGCAACCATCCGGGCTATGTAAAAGACGGGTTTTTTCTTCATGGATTTGATATCGGCGGAGTGGTTGACCGGGGTATGAAATACCACGTTTTTGATAGAGCCATGGAATCCATATCAAAAATTACCAATGATGCCAAGCTTTCTTTGATACCGGTTTATACCAATATCAGGCATCTTTGCGATGAACGGGAACTTTGGCTGAACAGTTTTTTTGGTTCGGTTTTGGCAGCCATTGCCCATTCTTTTTCCAGGAGAATGAATCTTGTTTTTATCGGGTCTTCTTATGACATACCCAACCTGCACCCCTGCGGCTCCCACCCATTGCTTGACCCTGAATATTCTTCTCTGGACCTTCGGATAAGGCACAGAGATTACCAGCTTTCCCGGATCGAAAAAATAAAGATAGTTTCTCAATGGGATGTTGCATTTCAGAATTTCAGGGTCTGTCTTGCCAATGTTCCTGACCGCTTGAATTGTGGCAAATGCGAAAAATGTGTTCGAACCATGACTGAATTGACAGCCCTTGGACTATTAGATAAAACCCGTGCTTTTGTTGAAGATGAAATTACACCAGAGCACATCTCTAAGTTTGATATCACCATCAGAGTCAGGCCGCCATTTTACAGGCCCCTGATTCCTTTGCTCCGCCAACAAGGAAGAGATGACCTGGCACAGGCGATTGAAAAACAGCTTAAGCAGGGATGAAAGATTACCTGTCTTGAACACCTTTGTGAAGAGTACGGATACGCCGGCTTAAAACCTTACAGATTTTCAGAGCAATCCCGGGGTATTCCATTGCAGTTTCCCTGAATTCCTGTTGATGGATGATTAAAAAACGGGATGGTTTTGTTGTCCGGATCGTTGCCGATCTTGGCTCATTTTCCAATAGAGCCATCTCTCCGAAAGAATCTCCTTGGCTGATAACATCGATCACCATTTTATTTTCATCTGTCAGTTCCTTGTTTACCTCTACCTCACCATCAATCAACATAAACACGGTTTCACCCAAATCGTTCTGTTTGATAACGGTTTGATCCCCGGGATAATTAAGTTGGCTTGTTACTGTTGCTATGGCTGCCAACTCAGCAGGGCTGAGGCCGGAAAAAATTTCAATCTCCTTTAAAAGCAATATTGTTTCACCAAGGGAAATCTCGATTTCCTTTATCCTCTGGGGATCATTCGCCTGGGAATTGTTTGATGGTTTTTTATTCTTCATCAGAATCATTTGCATTTCCTTTGAAATATTCTTATTGATTGAATTTTCCAATTTTTTGAACATCCCATTCCCCTCAACAAGAGAGGGCATGTCCTGGGTAAGACCAAGTCCCATGATAACATCCACCCAGTCTTCAGAGGATATCAGATTTGAAAAAACCTGTTTTCCTTCAGGATCGAATTTAGGGATTATTGCCATTTTTTTGCCTTCTGCCAGAGCCATTGCCGGGGTCGGACTTTCCAGAAGCGGCAGCATGGTATTAAAAAGCTTTCGGTCCATGATATCATTTAAAAGTTCAATTGCGTTTGCCCTCTGGCTGGTATCCGGTGAAAAAACCCCTTTCCATGCTGTTTTCATTCTGCCTGTTTGATCCCGGATCGCGAGAACACGGATAATATTTTCAAGGATAAGTTCTTTTTGATTAATTAAGTGTTCAATGGCAAGATCCCGCATTCTCCCCTGGGGTTGTTTTTCAAGATTCTGGCTCATGGCAAGATATGCATAGCATTTATCCAGGTTCATTTTGGCAAACATAAACACGTCTAATTCTTTAATATCAAGGGTTTCCAGCAGCTCAAAAAGGCCTCTTCTAATTCTGGTGCCTGGAATGCCAAGGGATTCAACCAGGATTTTGTTATTGTGGTATTCAGAGTTTTTGATTTTTCTTATGGCGAATTTGTGAATCTCATCTGAATTGTCTGCCAATTGTGAAATTGCTTTTTTTAATGAAAAATCATCATTGATATCAAGGGCATCCAAAGCTGCCATCCTGACTGGTTCATGATCATGGGAAAAATAGGAATAAATGACAGGGTTCAATTCCCTGGCCTTAAGCCGGGACAGGGCTATGATTATGTCCGGGATAATCTGATCAATATCTTGCCTGGACAGTATTTTAAGGAGGGTATCTATGTA
>JAQICW010000273.1 GCA_027858355.1 Desulfobacula sp. | reverse complement strand
CCGTCTACTATACAATAAATATTGGCACCTCGTGAAACTGCATGATCAAGATCTTCTATTATAATGGAGGCAGCGCCCCCTCCCGGGACAAGTCCGTTTCGTTCTTTGTCAAAAGGTCTTGAGGCTTTTTCTGGTTCATCTATTCTGGATGAAAACGCATTCAGAGAATCAAAACTGGCCATTGACATCCAGTTTGTTTCCTGGGCACCCCCTGCAATTATGATATCCTGATAACCACTTCTGATTAACATTAATGCCTGGCCAATGACATGAGCACTGCTTGCACATGCTGCACTGATGGTCCAGTTTGCGCCCCGGGTTTTAAAGTGGGCGGCAAGGTTCATTGTGACAGTTGAGTTCATCGCTCTGAAGACATAGCTGGAACCAATATAATGGGTCTCCTTATATTTTTTTGCAATGTCAATGGATTCAACACTGGCTTTAATGGTACTGTCATTACCAAATATAATTCCGCATCTGTCACTTTGTATCAAATCCTGTGGAAGCCCGGAGTCTGCTACTGCATCTTTTGCTGCGGCGAAGGAAAAAAGTGCCGGCTCACACATGGTCCTCAAGGCTTTCTTGGTAAGTCCATAGTCTTTTGGAGCAAACCCGTTTATTTTAGATGTCAAAGGAGATTTAAATCCCAGGTTTTTTCTTTGCTCGTCATAAATAATTCCGGAACGTCCATTTTTCATGGCAGTCACAATCGATCCGGCATTATTGCCTAAACATGAGATGATGCCGATTCCTGTTATTGCAACTGATTTTGATCTGTTTTTTTTCATGACAATCTATATTTAGAGAAAGCATGAATGAATATCAAGTCTATTTGTTTAAGCTTCCTCGTAGTTTTCACAGAATTCCTCCATTAATACAGTATTTAAAAGCCGCTTGTTGAAATGTAAAAATCACAAAGGACTTATAATTGTTGAAAAGCGGCTATCCCGGTTATTTTAGAAGTTTAATCACCACAAAAAAATGACTAAACCAACGCGGCAGTTTTGTGAGAGAATTATCACAGATTTAGATTGAGATACAAGAAAATCTTTTCACGGATTGACCCAGAGTTTTATTTGTCCTAAATGTTTAAGAGAACCAAAATCTTTTCAGGAAGTGACCATGCTGATTCTGTTCTATGGCATAAAACCAACCAAGGCAAATGAGCTGATAATTCAGAATTTCTGATTATGGTTACCCTCCAATATGGTTTCCAGGGGTCTTGGTTTATTTAATTTTACCATTTCCAGTTTAATTGAATTATTATTTTTAAAATTTATTTGCTTTGAACCATTGTTTATATTACTGTGATTTTGGGTATAAGAATTTTAATAAGAGGAGGTGCTTAATCTCCAATAAAAAATAATGGGAGTTTGATCTTTTTGATTATGAATTTTCCCGTATAGTTGAATTTCAAATCTGAAACTGAAAAAGCTATGCATACCATATCCTGTGTCATGGCAAATTTTAAAAAGCCCGGACTGGTGGATGAAGCGCTCGGTAATTTGTTGTATTTGACTTCTGACGGATAATACCATTGCTCTCTTTATTTGTTATTTTTTAAACAGAGCGTAAATAAAAATATAAAAAGATTTGCATGCAACAATTAGCTTGCTATTAAATTGTAAGCTTAAGATAAGGAGTATGATGATGAAAGTCGAAGATTGTATTTTTTTTAAAATGACAAAGCCCAGCTGGATAGGGAAATTGAATCCATGCAGATGACTGAAATTATGGAAGGCCTCTTCTTTATTGAAAGAGGGTGGCTCAGTGCCAACCATTTTGTTCAAGTATCCAAAGAACCGATCCTCATTGATACTGCCTATAAAGCAGATGCCGATGTAACGATGGCACAGATGGCAAAGCTTGGCGTAAGACCCTCCGATGTCTCGTTGATCATCAATACCCACACTCATTGCGATCATATTGGAGCAAACCACATAATCCAAGAACAGTCCGGGTGTGATATTGCCCTGCATACCGTTGGCAGGCACTTTATCGATACCAGGGATGCCTGGGCCACCTGGTGGCGTTACTACAACCAGGAAGCCGATTTTTTTAAGTGCACCCGATCACTTGAGGACGGTGATATCCTCAACATTGGTCCCCATGAATTCCAGGTCATTTATACGCCCGGCCATGCGTCGGACGGCATTGTCCTGTATAACCACGGACAAAAATTGCTGATCTCGTCTGATACACTGTGGGAGAACGATATGGCGGTCATGACACTGCGGGTGGAAGGAAGTCTTGCCCTGTTTTCTGCCCGAAAATCCCTTGAAAAGATTGCATCACTTGATATTCGACAGATCTACCCCGGACATGGTGAACCTTTCACAGATGTGGAAACCGCTTTGTCAAAAGCAATGAAGAAGATCGACCAGTATATGGGAGACCGTGAAAGAATCGGTAAAGATTTGATCAAGAAAATCATTATCTATACCCTGCTCATGAAAAAATCCATAAATGAGCAAGACCTTTTTCCTTACCTGATGGCTACCGCCTGGTTCAAGGAGACAGTGGATCTCTATTTTAATAAAGAATATGAGATCATCTACCAACAGATCATGGAGGGCTTTATCCGGAACAAGGTTGTCAGGATTGAAAACAACCGTCTCTTTACTTTGATCAAACCCTGATCATCAGGTGTAACATGGCACATAATTTAAGAAATATGAGCAAATGAACTCAGATTTTTAAAAAAATTATTATCCCTTATTACAGCTATTCTCCAATAAAACGTAATGGCATTTTGATTAATTTGATTTTGCTTCCATCTATATATTGTAATTTCAAATCTGAAACTGTAAATCCATTCATACCATATCTGGTATCTTGCCAACTTATTAAAAGCCCGGGCTGGTGGATGAAGCGCTCGGTAATTTGCCGAATTTGACTCGTCACTATTGATACCATAAAGACTCGCCACGGGAAAAATCCATTTTTAAGTAATTGTTAACGGGGTCGTTCACGTTAAAAAGGTTCGACCGGACATCAACGACAAGTACCATTCATTTCTTTTGTCAGTCCTGCCTTTTTTGAATTCAAATACAGTTACTGATTATACCGTACTCTCCGATAAAAAATTAGATTATCCATCATCTTAAAAAAAATATTCAAAATTCTAATATGGTTGTAACACTGTTTTAATAAAATCCTAACACAAGGGGAGTAAAGTGACTTTCAAATTAATTGTGTGGTGAATCGCACAATCTTATAACCATAAAAACTTAAGGAGAAGACATGAACAAGTATAAAAAGATATTCATATCAATCATTTTTTTATTAACAGTATCATCAGCCGTTTTTTCAGGAGAACTTGTTATTAAAGGCTCCACAACAGTTCTACCCATTGCCCAGAAGGCTGCTGAAGCCTATATGGCAGAAAATCCTGATGTAAAAATTTCTCTTTCCGGTGGCGGTTCCGGAAACGGGATCAAGGCCATTATTGATGGAACCGCAGATATCGGCAATGCGTCAAGATTCATCAAACAAAAGGAAGTCAGCCTGGCAGGAACCAAAGACGTCTATCCTGTGCCGTTTAGAATCGCTCTGGATGCTATCGTTCCTGTTGTTAACGGTAAAAATAGCGTGAATGATCTGACCATGACCCAGCTAAAAGATATTTATCTGGGTAAAATTAAAGACTGGAAAGAGGTTGGCGGAACCCCCGGTAAGATCGTTGTGATTTCAAGGGACAGTTCCTCAGGAACCTTTGGCGTATGGAAAGAACTTGTTATGAAAGACGAACGCGTTATTCCCAGTGCTCTGACTGTTCCTTCCAATGGGGGCATTGTTCAGGCCATAACAACGACACCGGGAGCCATCGGATATGTGGGTCTGGGATATCTGACGAGCGGGATCAAAGCCGTAAAAGTAGATGGTGTTGAAGGATCCGAACAAAACACCTTAAATGGATCTTTTCCCATATCCAGAGGTCTTTTCATGTTTACAAAAGGTTGGCCAGAAGGAGAAACAATGGACTTTATTTCCTTTATTCTCTCCAGAAAAGGTCAGGATCTTGTAAAAGAAGCCGGTTCAATTCCGTTATTCTAAATCCACACGGAGCAATTCATTGAAACGTCAAATAATAGATAAAGGAGTGCATTCAGGGTTTTTACTGATTGCACTCTTTTCCATAACCGCCCTGTCTTTGATCATGGTATTCCTTTTTATCGAAGGTATCCCCATTTTTGATCATGTCAGCAT
>JAQICW010000379.1 GCA_027858355.1 Desulfobacula sp. | reverse complement strand
GGGTTATTGGGTGCAATCCTGTCAAGATCATGGCGATCCGGCATTTTATTTTCCGGCCAATCAGACTCATTAAACCCCTGGCCCAATACCCTGTTTCCAATGCCAAGGGCCAGGGCTTTCTTTGAAACTATTTCTTCCATTTCTTTAAAAGAGAGGACCTTTGAAAAATCAATGCTGTCATAGTTCAACGCCCATTCATAAAAATGAAAATGGGTATCTGTAAACCCGGGTAACACCAGCCGGTTACCCAGATCCATCACCTGTGTGTTTTCCGATGCCAGACCTAAAATATCCCGGTCAGACCCGACACTTAAAATCCGGTTTCCGGATATGGCAACGGCCCGGGCCATTGGATAACCATCATCCTGGGTTTGAATATTGCCATTATGTAAAATGATATCTGCGATAACTTTCATTAGATGATAAATCCTTTTTGAAAAGGGTCATCATCTTCAATGATAAAATGATGAACACCTGTTAAGTAGGCCATACCTTTAATCTGCACAATAAATCCGTCCACAGGCCCTATTTTTTCTTTTTTTACAATCATCGCATCAAAAGACGTCCCCAGAGGACTGTAATTAATATATTTCTGATTCATTTTGATTTTTCCATAATGATGAAGAAGGGTCAGTTTCGCTGCCGTGCCCGTTCCACAGGGGGACCGGTCTACATGGGATTCTCCATAAATTACCATGCCCCTGCCAGAGGCGCATCCTTTATCATATTTTGAATCATAAAATTCTGTAACATCAATGGTTCTGACATCTGGTCTGACAGGATGGGACACTTTAAGCTGCTCATTGGCAGCATCAATAATTTTCATGCCCAGATCCGCTAAAAATGCCTTGTTTTCCAGAACCGGTTCCATGGGGATCTGAGTTGAATCAACCATGGCAAAAAAACCGCCAGTACATACAAGATCCACCTTTATTGTTCCAAACCCCGGCACTTCAATCTTTTGACCGATATCATAAACAAAGGAGGGCACCATATTGATAGCCACTGCATCAAGCTTATCCCCGTGAACGAATACCCTTGCCTCCATAGGCCCGGAAGGGGTATCCACCAGTACAAAATTTTCTCCCTGGGAAAGTGATAGAAACCCTGTTCTTGCCAGGGTTACTACTGCACCAATGGTTGCATGCCCGCAAAGATATGGGTAGCGTTTGGCATCCATGTAAATCAATCCAAACTTTGCATTCTTAGTTACATTCTCAGTCAGCACTGCCGCCAGAATTTCTTTGGACCCCCTGGGTTCTTTTGTCAAAAGACACCGGATATGGTCATAGCGGGATTTAAACCAATCCAGCTTATCCATCATGGTTTTTCCTTTGATATCCCCCAATCCATTAACGACCAGGCGTGTGGTTTCCCCGTCAGGATGGGAGTCAATGGTTGTAACGCAGGTATCAATCCCCATTGACATTTTTGAAAAATCATTGAAAAATTTCATTTAAAAAATCCTTAACAAATTACTTAACTGCTATTTTATCTGCCATCAGAGCATAACCTGATATTTACCCTAAAAAAACTATATTTAAGTTAAACTAACTATTTTTTTAAAGCAAACACAAGATTTTTTATTCTTTAAAAAATTACACACTAAAAATATTTACATCTCTTCTGCAACCTGAAATAATGACCCCATAAACAATAAATTTTAGGGAGTGCATACATGTTTCAACATATTATCAATGCCGCTGAAAGATTAAAGGGCCATGCCAATCATACCCCTGTAATGACTTCGGGCAGCTTAAACAAACTTGTGGGGGCAGACATCTACTTAAAGTGTGAAAACTTTCAAAAGATAGGCGCCTTCAAGTTCAGAGGTGCTTTTAACAGCATTTCAAAACTTAGTGCCCTGGAAAAATCAAAAGGGGTCATCACTTATTCCTCGGGAAACCATGCCCAGGCTGTTGCCCTTGTGGGAAAGATGCTCAATGTTGAAACAACCATTGTCATGCCAAAAAACGCACCAGCAACAAAACTTGCTGCAACAAAAGAGTATGGCGCCATTGTGGTTGAATATGATCTCAAGAGAGAAAACCGGGAAGATATTGCATTAAAAATCCAGCAAGAACAGGGGTTGACAATGATCCCGCCATTTGACCACCTGGATGTCATTGCAGGCCAGGGAACTGCTGCCCTGGAACTGTTTGACCAGACTGGTCCCCTGGACATGCTGTTAACCCCGTGTGGTGGCGGAGGTCTTTTAAGCGGCTGCGCCATTGCAGCAAAAGGCAAAAACCCTGACTGCAGGGTCATTGGTGTAGAACCAGAACTTGCAGATGATGCCTGCAAATCATTTAAGACGGGGATACTTCACAGTGTTCAAAATCCCGATACCATTGCCGATGGCACAAGAACCTCATCCCTTGGAAAGATCACCTTTCCTTTGATATTGGAAAATGTTGACGATATGGTAATAGTTTCGGAAAAAGATATTATTCATGCCGTACAATTTTTATTCTTCCGCATGAAACTTGTGGTAGAGCCCTCCGGAGCCCTCGGACTTGCAGCCCTTTTAAACAAAAAAATTGTGCCAAAGGGAAAGGTCGGAGTTATCTTAAGCGGCGGTAATATTGATGCCAAAACCATGGGGATGATCCTGAAATCATGATTTGCAAGGTTTTATACTATACTGAGCCATAATCCATAAGTCAGACCTGAAATAATGGTACAGATGGATATGGCTGCCACTGCATAATCAGGGTCCCCCCCGATCTCTTTTGCCATGATATAGGTAAGGGTTGCCGTTGGAGAAGCAAGGAGAATCAATCCTGGAAGATAGTCTTTTGGGTGAACAGAAAAAAACTTGAACAATACAAATCCAATGGCAGGTGTAAGCATCACCTTTAAAAAACTGGATATCAGAACATTTAAAAACCGTGGTTTTAATTTTTCAAAAGAAAGAGATGCACCAATAATCAAAAGAGCCAGGGGCAGGGCCATGCCCGTTAAAATTTGAAGGGCTCTGTCAAGGATAAGGGGCATTGGTATATTGAGCAGAGAGAATGAGATGCCTGCCAGGGCTGAAAGTATCACAGGGTTGGCCATGGTTTTTTTCATGATATCAAATATCTTTGGACGATCTTTATTGTTCCCCATGTGGTATTGCAGGATAATGACTGCCATTACATTCTGCAGTATCATCACAAACCCTGATAAAATCGCAGCTTTTACAAATCCGCTGTCCCCCAGATAATAGAATGCAACGGCAAGGCCGATATAACCAAGATTACCGTGAAATGAACATTGAATAAACGATCCTTTTGAAGGTCTTGTCATTTTTAAAAACCGGGCTGTTCCCAGGGCAATTGCCATAATAGCAACCAGAGAACCCAGTGTGATGGCAATCACTGCAAAATTCATCTGGGTTTTTAAAGCAGCTTTTGAAATGGAAGAAAAGATCATGGCTGGAATGGCAATATAGTATACCAGGCGGTTGCCCTGGTGTAAAAAATCCTGTGTGATAAACCCTTTTTGTTTTGCAAACAACCCTAAAAAAATGATGATAAAAATTGGGATAATGGTTGAGATAATATTCATAACAAAAATTGATCCTTTGTCTGCCACCACCCAATGGTGGTGCCGACTCTCTGGAATTGGATATTTTCTTTTACTTCAATCTGCCTTATCCAGTCTGCAAGACCTGAAGCATGATGGATGATCAATGGAGTGCTGTGATTGGGTAAAATATCGGCTGACAGCTGGTACATACTGATGGTTTTATTGATTTCATGGGAAATTTCCTTGTTGTCCCAGGGAGTAGGATGGATAAACCCGTGATTGGCTCCTTCTTGTTTTAAGTAGCCCAAATGGGCCGGGTATCTGGATTTTAATTTTCTTATGGCCTTGATGGCATCAAGATTTGTCTGTCGATCAAGGCCTTTGTTAAGGTTCTTTAAAATTGTATCATCAAAGGATTCAAATCCAATGGAAGACAATAAAATGCGAACATTCTTTTTTTCAGCGATTTCTAAAGCTGCGGTCAACGGTTTAAGACCTTTTATGAGATAGTCTGCCCGCAGGGTCAGATTGATCTGGGACAATTCAATGGCCAGTTCTTCTGACAGCTTAAAAATCTTTGAAAGTTTAAACAGCGGGCTTTCATTAATCAACTCAAAGGGTATTTTCCTGCCGTCAGCATCCTCTGGCAAACACAACAATTGTTCTTTTAATGCCGCTTCCCTCACCCCTCCTAAATACCCTTTATCCTTTGCCACATCACAAAAACTGCACCCTTGTTGATACAGGGTGACAAAGGGCGGTTTCACCCCTTTTTTTTGCAGTCCCCCCCTCTTTTGTAACATCCAGGGATAGTCAATACAGATTTTTTTGGGGCGTGCAGCATGCTGGCATCCGATCTGCTGCAATACCTGGGCGCTTGTAATTTTCAAGGGTTTAAAAGCCTTATTTTTTAAGACATAAAGGGTTTGCCAGTCCACTTTTGAAAGCCAGGTATCATCCCATGGGATGGAAAGGGTTTCACTTATTCGGCCATCAATATCTTTCCATAACACCCCGTCAAATTTTGATATGTCTTTTTCAAAACCAGATGATAGAATCGGGATGATCTGGGGTCCTAAAAGCCCATAGGTTTCCCCTTTGAAATAGCCTGTGATAATAACCAGTTTCTTTGTATTCTCGTACACTTTTTACAACACCCCTTAAAACAATACTGCACGTTCCAGGCTATTGCCGGAACGTGCAGTATAAACTATCTTAAATCCTTATGAAAGTTTTATAGCACTAGGCTTCTTTCAACGCAATTTTATGGCTTGTTGCGTACAGTTTTTTAGCTGCTTCCTTTTTTTTGAGAATGGCAACATCATCTGCATCCACATATTCAACACATTTAACTTCACAGAATCTTACGCACTGAGGATCTCCATCGCAAAGGTCACATTTGAACACTTTCCTGTCAATGGAGTTAAAGCCCATGGCGCCAAAGGGACAGACGGCCACACATGAACGGCAGCCAATACATTTGTCATAATCCACTTCGATTTTGTTAAGTTCGTCATTGCGGGAAATCGCGTTGGCAGGACAGACGCCCATGCAAGGAGCATCCTCGCACTGCTGGCAGGCCATGGGGATATATACCCCGTCCATTTCCCATTTCATTACTCTGATGCGGCTTCTGGCAGGGTTGGAAACCCCGTCATGTTTTACCGCACATACCAGTTCACACAACCTGCACCCTGTACATTTTTCAGGGTTTATCATAAGGACTTTATCCTTTGTTTTCATGATATAACTCCTTTCAAACTTTTACAGCATATGGGATGGCTCATTTGCCAGCCCAAGCCGTTTCAGGGTTTTTGGTTTTGGTTTGCCTTTTTGATCAAGACCTTTGTGCTCATAGAATTCATCAATCATTGTGCTGAATTTTTCCCTGTCGATTGTTGTTCCGACAACATCAGGCGCCCCTCTTCTTGTGGGCTCGTCAAAATAACGATGATTGATCATATCGCCTTTTTCAAGATCATCTCTTGTCAAACCTTCCCTTAAGTTAAAAAGTCTTTCTACCATGTTGCAGCGTTCTGCAATTTCCCACAGCTCTTCCGGTGTGAATTCAAGCCCGGTATTGTAATACAACACTTTTGGCCAGTCTTCAAAGTTTGGCAATGTCGCACCAAGAAAGGTTGTGTGGTATTTGCAGATACCCAGACAGTCTACACCCATATAGCAGTTTTCCTGCCAGAAGACCTGCCATGGTTTTCCAATGTATTCTGTATGCTCGGAAGACAACGGCCCTTCATAGGGGATGGGGCTGGAATATATTTTTCTTAACACTTTTTCAGGTAGATGATAGAGATCAATTGCCGGACGGCTTCTTAAATGATCCGAGCCCCTGGAAGAGGTTGCGATGTTCAATGCCAGTCCCGGAGTGGCTCTTTCATCGGAATGAAGGTTGCTCATTCCTTTTACCTGGATGAGATAATCAAAGGAATTTTTGCCAAAGGTTTTAGAAGCAGGAATACCACCATTTGCAAGGGCATCAGCAACTTTACCTTTTCTAAAGCAAATGCGCTCAATCATTTCAAGAACAGCTTCATCGTTGCCAAACCGAAGATCCAGTCCATCTGTATATTTGCTTGAAATAATTCCTTTTTCGTTAAGCTCCATGGCCCATGAAATCAAAGAACCGGTTTCAAGGTTATCCATACCATATTGATCAACAAGATGGTTCCCAACAAGAACTGTTTCAGCCCTTGGCGTATCTGTTTCACCGCCAAACGCTCCCTGGGATGTATACTCAGGCCCTTCATCGTATTTGCCCTTTAAAGGGCCGGAAGGAATTCTGTACTGAGCACGGCAATGAACCTGGCACCCGAAACAGCCTGCCATGTGATATGGTCCCATTGTATCTTCGCAGATCTCGTCAATTGCTTCCGGTTCTATATCATCTGCATATTCACACTGGTTGTACTGGAAATTACGGGTTCTGACCCCGCCCCATGAGTTGGTCGCACCCCAGATAAAAGGTGTTCCCAAGGTCCCCTGGGTCTTGTTTACCTTTGCAGATGTAATCTGATCAATAAAATGTTTGTTGTACTCAAGGGCTTCCACAGGATGGGCAATCTTGATATCCATGGTTCCCCTGCAGGCAATTGCCTTAAGATTTTTAGAACCCATGACCGCACCCATTCCCGTTCTGCCGCCGGCATTTTTAATCCCTGTCATGACATTTGCAAATGCCACAAGATTTTCACCGGCAGGTCCTATCACAAGGGATTTTACTTCCTGGTCATTTAACTCATCCCTGATGGCCCATTGTGCATCTGTGGTGGTTTTTCCCCAGATATCTTTTGCATCACGAATTTGGATTTCACCATTGTGAATATAAATATAACTGGGTTTTTCAGCCTTTCCCTTGATCACCAGGTGATGAAACCCGGCCCAGGCCATTTCAGGCGCAAAAAATCCGCCCATATTACAGGAACCCAAAAGCCCTGTTAATGGGGATTTTGCCATGACATGGGTTCTTGCCGTTGCAGATGCACAGGTAGCTGTGAGGATACCGCCGCTGACGATCAACGGGTTATCCGGTCCCAGCGGATCACAACCTTTTTTAGAATGATTCAGTAACAGATAAGCATCAAGACCCCGACCACCGAGGAATTTTCTTCTGACATCAAGAGGAATCGGTTTGACCTCTATCTCTCCGGTGGCAAGGTCAATATATGCTATTTTTCTATCCAACGCCATATTATTTACCCTCCATCTTCTTTTTAAATGCTGCATCGGCAAGTTTTTTGTTCACTTCCCAGACAGGCCCACGGATTCTTGGAAAATCAGGGCGAATCCATGCAACACGGAATTCACACGTACAAACCGGACATTTCACATGTTTGTCACCCGGCTTAGGCTCCAGCCTGCCCATACAGGTTGGATTATGGCATCTAAACTTACCGTAGGTTCTGGTTTTACTCAGACTTTCGGCACTTGACAACTTATTGGTATCTACTGCCATAGTGACCCTCCTTTGTTAAGGATTAATATATAAAAATAAACTCTTTACCTTTATTGAGCCTATCGTGACAA
>JAQICW010000361.1 GCA_027858355.1 Desulfobacula sp. | reverse complement strand
GCCGGTTGGTGCAATCGTAATAATTAATTTTTCCATGGTTACCTTTAATTTAATGAATCAAGTATGATAATAAAAATTTTTATTTTTTAACACCCACCCTTATGTTGATGAGCTATATTAATCCAAGCCTGGGTTGTCAATAATAAACTTGCCTTTCCTTATTTTATGAGACTATCTGAGTTTTATGAGTCTATGCTGATCAGACAAAGATAATCGCGACCCTTGTGAATGCCGATTATAAAATACTTTATATAATCTTAAAAAATTATCAAGATATTTTTTGTGTTTAAATTCCAATCTTGGAGGGTTTATGATTTGATTTTGTTATTCTATCAGAGTATTATCCATTGGTTTAAAACAGTCAAAAGGCAATAAAAAAAACAAAGGACATTAAAATGAAATTAGCCAAAAAAATGGATATCATTCCATTTCAGCCTATCCGAAGAATTCTTGAAGAAGCGAACCGCCGTGAAAAACAGGGAAAAAAATTATCCACCTGGAAATTGGAAGACCGGATTTTGATACACCTTTTCATATAAAAAAAGCTGCTATGGATGCTATATCAGAAGGAAAAGTACACTATACCTCCAATTATGGGATTCCTGAACTCAGAGAAGCCATTTCGGCAAAGTTTAAACAGGACAATGGTCTGGTCTATGACCCCTTAGATGAGATCATTGTTACCGTTGGTGCCACGGAGGGTATCTTTTTGTCCATGATGGCCCTCCTGGATCCAGGCGATGAAGTGCTTATTCCAAACCCTTCCTTCCCCTGTTATGCCCAATGTGCCAATATGATAGAAGCTATTCCGGTTTTTGTTCCCTTGAAACAGGAAAATGACTTTGAACCAATCATTGAAGATTTCAAGGCTAAAATCACATCTAAAACCAAGATGATCGTCATCAATACTCCCCACAACCCCACAGGCGCCATTTATTCAGAAAAAACTTTGACAGGGCTTGCTCAAATTGCCATGGAAAATGATCTTCTTGTACTTTCCGATGAAATTTATGAAAAAAATATTTATGATAACTATAAACATTTTTCCATTGCAAGCTTACCTGGAATGCAGGAGAGAACCATTACCTTGAATGGATTTTCCAAAAGCCATTGCATGACAGGCTGGCGCCTGGGCTATGTTGCATCCAGCAAAGAATTGATTGGTGGACTCATCCGCATTCATCAATATGCCACGGTGTGTGCAACAAGTTTTGCCCAGTATGGTGCTGTTGCAGCACTAAAAGGCTCACAGGAATGTGTTGAGATAATGGGCAAAGAATTCAACCGAAGACGAGTAATGATGGTGGAACGTCTGCTTGAAATGCCGGGCATTTCAGTATTTAAGCCCAAGGGTGCGTTCTATATTTTTATCAATGTTGAAAAACTTGAAATGTCATCCCAGGACTTAAGCACATATCTTTTGGATGAAGCATCCATAGCAGTTGTACCCTGGGGAGATAAACATATAAGAATTTCCTATGCCAATTCCTATGAAAACCTTGAAAAAGCAATGGATAACATGGCAGGGGCCCTGGGAAAATTAGACGTAAATTTTCTTTAGGAGTCTTAAAGGATGCGCCTGCCGTCGCGTTTAAGAAGTTCCATGAGTTTTTCAGACGGGTTGCTGAACTTGGCCAAAAAGATCATGGCTGCTATTGCATAGGGTTTATAGCTTGCCTCAACATAGAGGGGGTCCCTGTACCGGTCAAAGACCGAGGCAGCCACTTCACCCTGCTCACAGCTGACACCCGTGATGTCGGCAGGAAGGCAGTGCATGTAAAGGGCGCTCTTGTCACGGGTCAGGTCCATGAGGGTTTCAGTACATTCCCATTCCTTGAAATTGGTATTCTGTGCCAAAAGCTCTTTTTCCAGGGCTTTGATACCTTCCATGTCGTTATTGCCGTAAAGGTCGGTCCGTTTTTCCATGGCATTGAAAGAAGCCCAGCTTTTGGGATAGACAATATCGGCATCTTTAAATACGTCTGCCATGGAATTTGTTTTGGTAAAAGAACCGCCTGAAATCTCGGCATTTTTATTGGCAATTTCTTCGACTTCCGGCATAATGCTGTATCCTTCTGGATGGGCCAGGACAACGTCCATGCCGAACCGGGTCATGAGCCCTACAATTCCCTGGGGAACTGACAGGGGTTTTCCATAGGAGGGTGAATATGCCCATGACATGGCGATTTTTTTACCTTTAAGCTTGTCAATGCCTCCAAAATGCTGGATCAGGTGCAGGGCATCTGCCATGGACTGGGTGGGATGATCAATGTCGCACTGGAGGTTGACCAGTGTAGGACGCTGCTCCAGGATACCGGCTTCATACCCCTGGCTCACGGATGCTGCAACTTCTCGCATATATGCATTGCCCTTGCCAATGTACATGTCATCCCGGATGCCAATGACGTCGGCCATAAACGATACCATATTGGCAGTTTCACGAACTGTTTCACCATGGGCAATCTGGGATTTGCCTTCGTCCAGATCCTGAACGTTAAGGCCTAACATGTTACTGGCACTGGCGTAACTGAAGCGTGTCCGCGTTGAATTGTCACGGAACAATGAAATGGCAAGCCCACTGTCAAAGGCCCGGGTGGATATATTTTTTTTGCGCATGTTCATGAGGATTTTAGCGACCTTGAACACAGCAGCGATTTCATTATCACTCCTGTCCCAGGTCAGCAGAAAATCATCCAGAAACATTTTTTTAGTATTTAAAAGGGAAAGCTGTTCTATCTGTTCTTGTATACCTCTTGTGTTCATATTTTTTTTTCTCCATCCTGGTAATATAAATCTGAGTTTGGTTCTTAATCCGGCCATGCATCCTTTATGAAGAACATGAAGATACATGAAAGGAAAAAATAATAATTTATTCGTGCTCACCTTTATGGTAAAAATATTTTTAAAGCAGGCCCACGCGCTCATTAAACTCAGTGATCAACTTGTCAATGGAATCGACCTGATCAAACATGGGGTACCAATAATTGTCATGATCATACCATTGGTCATTCAACTCTTCCACATCCCGGCCCTGCTGTTCGATCCAGGTGTAGTATTTTAAATTATGAATAGTTTTTCTGTCGTAATAGGACAGCTCTTTAGTGTGGTCAATGGTAATGGCGCTTATAAGTTCCATGTCCTTTATGGCATTGGTGTCAGTGTAAACTCCCCGCTCCTGTTCAAGTTCACTTAACCTTGACCCGTACAACTGCATGGAATCCGTGGCAATGGATACTATATAGTCATCCTCGGTCAGCTCATTGTATTTTGCAAACTTGATTGCAGCAACCATGTTGCCTATTCCTGAAATACCCAGAAGATCAAGTTTTTCCACAAGTTGTGTATCCACCCCGCTTTTGACCAGGGCCTTTTTTCCCAGGGGTTCGTTGAAAAGACGCAGGGCTCTCATGGGGACTTCATCATCCACTGCCACCACAAAATCGGTTTCTTTGAGATTATGAACCCAGGGCACATGTTTGTCGCCAATACCTTCAATACGGTGGGCGCCAAATCCATTGTTGAGAAGAGTGGGACACTGGAGCGCTTCTGCTGCAACTACCTTGGTGCGGGGAAATTTTTGTTTCAGATAATAACCAGCACCAAGGGTTCCGCCGGAACCAGATGAGGATATATACCCTGCAAACCTTTTACCCGGTGTCAGGTATTGTTCCAAAAGTTTTTCAATGGCACTTCCCGTCACAGTATAATGCCACAAGGGGTTACCCATTTCATCAAACTGGTTGAATATTCTTAAGTCTTCGCCTGATTTTCTTAGTTCCCAGCATTTGTCAAAGATCTCTTTGACATTGGATTCGCAGCCAGGGGTTGCAATGACCTGGCCGGCAATTTGACTCAGCCATTCAAAGCGTTCCTTTGACATCTCCTGGGGCAGAATGGCAATGGCTTTGCTTGCCAGAAGAGAAGATATATAGGCTCCGCCACGGCAGTAATTTCCAGTGGATGGCCAGACCGCCTTTGTTTTCTGGGGATCAAACTGACCTGTTACTAACCCTGGGGCAAGGCAGCCGTATGTTGCTCCCACCTTGTGGGCTCCCGTGGGAAACCAGCGGCCGGCCAGCATTATTATCTTGGCCCGACATCCAGTGAGCGCCGGTGGCAGAACAAAGTGGTTTACACGGCCGAACAGCCCTCCTGTGTCCCGGGGTTCATTGTTCCAGGTGATTCTATAGAGGTTTGCCGAATGCAGGTCCCACAGCCCAATGGTTTTGAGCTGATCTTTTATTTTTTCCGGAACCATGTCTGGATTTTTCATCATGGCAAATGTGGGCAGGGTAATCCCCTTTTCCCGGCAATAAGCAATGTTTTTTTCAAGTGTCTTGGAATGAATAGTTAAATCAATCACGGTCAATCCTTTTTTTATAAAATGTCATCAATGGAATGGATCAAGGTTTGGGGCACGCTAATACCCAAGCTTGCCGATGCACTGTCTTTTAAGCCGTTCCCTGTGGTCAAAACTACAATTAAAGCATTGGGGTCTAGTTTGGGAGCAGCCTTTAGAAAGCCTGCAAATGATGCAGCACCAGCCGGTTCCGTAAAAAGACCAGTGGTTCTGGAGAGACTTGCCTGGGCCTGGATGATCTCGTCATCCGTTACTGTCATTACCTCACCATTATATTGTTTTATCTGGGACAGGGCGTGAATCCCGTTTCGAGGCACATCAACGCAGATGGAATCAGCCACAGTTGTTGTGGGAATATTTTCAAATTTTCCAGTGGTATATGCCCGAAAAAGGGCATCCGAAGTTTTGGCCTGAACTGCAATTATCTTAGGTATATCCGGGATAAGCCCCAGTTGTTTCAGGTCCCTGAAACCCTTGTATACACCGGCAAGGATACATCCATCTCCCACTGAAACAAATACAATATCCGGTGCTCTGTTGAGCTTGGATTTGTTGAGCTTCGACTCGTTGAGCTTAGATTGACCAAGCTGCTTGAACAATTCCAGGGACACTGTTTTTTTCCCTTCAATGGTCATGGGATTATAGGCAGTATTGCGATTCATACCGCCTTTTTTTTGTGAATAGGCAAGGGAAAGATCATAGGCCATATCATAATTGCCATCAACTTGAAAAACCTTTGCCCCGTATTGAAGCGCCTGGACAAGCTTTGCTTTCGGGGCTGTCTTTGGCAGGAACAGTGTGACTCTCTGGTCGGCTGCAGCCCCGATCCCGGCCATGGAGGAACCTGCATTGCCCGTGGAGGCAAGAGAAATGTCATTGATATTAAATTTTTTAGCAAAAGCTGAGACCAGAAACGAGGCCCTGTCCTTGAACGAGGATGTGGGATTTGAGCTGTCATCCTTGATAAACAGATTTTCGAACCCTGTTTTCTGTCTCAAATTTGCAGGTTCCCATAAAGGGGTATTGCCCACGGGTGCAGGTGGGAAATACTCGGGTTCCACGGGTAGCAGATCAGAAATAGCAAAGGTCTCATCTGCTATGCCCTTTAATTTTACCTCCAGAACTCCGAAAAGGGGCTGGTCTGGTTGTTGATTTTTTGAACAGTCCGGGCATAGGGTCAATTCCGGTACTATATTAAAGTTTTTATTACAGATACTGCAGCAATAGTTAAACTCCATGGTTCTGTCTCCGGGTATATTTGTCTACATACAGAGATGGAATCACGGCATACATGGCTGCTGCCTTAACCAATTCTTTTTTCCATGTAATCTCATTGGGTGCATGGGCCTGATTTTCAGCACCGGGTCCGAATCCGATGCAGGGAATCCCATAACGTCCCATGATGGAGACCCCATTGGTGGAAAAGGTCCATTTGTCCACAACAGGATCTTCTTTAAACAAGGATTTAAATGACTCCACAAGAGTTTTACAGGCTGCATGATCCTCGTCCAGGACCCAGCAGGGAAAATAGCATTCTGTGGGGTAGGTCAACCCTGTGTATGAAGGTTTTTTATAATCTTCATACCCTTTGTAGGGGTCATGCTCCCAGTTCTCCAGGTTTCCGATTCCCACGGTATCAATGTGGGCATCCATGGCAATCAGGTGTTTTCCAGTACCTATATACCCAAGTATGTTTCCCATGGGGTCGATCTCGACTCTGTCAAAGCCTACTGCCTCCATTTCCTGCTT
>JAQICW010000307.1 GCA_027858355.1 Desulfobacula sp. | reverse complement strand
ACGGGGCCTGTTTCTTTTTATCGCTTTAATAGCCTGTCTTGGATTCCTGTTTTTTTTGCGGTTATTTTCAAGGTTTATGGTCCGGTTTATTCCTGGATATAATTCAAAATACAGGCCTTTTCATGCAAGGTTGCTGAGTCTTCTTTCCAGGATATTTGCCTTTGTTATGGTTTTTTTAGTTCTCATTTTTGTTTTTTATATGGTGGAAGACTGGGTATTGCTCAGTTTAACCATTATTTTCATCATGGGACTGGGTTGGGCAGCCAAACATACACTGCCTCAGTTCTGGCATCAGAGCCGGCTTATGCTGAATATCGGCTCGATCAGAGAAGGGGAGCGTATGATTTATAATGGCGTGCCATGGTTTGTAAAAAATATAAATGTATTTAGCGAGCTTGAAAATCCATATCTGGAAGTTAAGCTGCGGTTACCCATTGAAGAGCTTCTTGGAAAAACATCCAGGCCTTTTAATAAACATGAACCCTGGTTCCCCTGCAAACGAAATGACTGGGTCATCCTTGCTGACGGCACCAGAGGTGTTGTCACCAGTCTTTCCCATGAGATGGTTGAATTGGTTCAGCGGGGCGGTGCTCATAAAATTTATCAGACATCGGATTTTCTGGGGCAGGCTCCTTTGAATATTTCTTTAAATTTCAGGCTTAAAATTCCTTTTGGTATCAGTTATAATCTCCAGAAAGATTCCACGGGAAGTGTATTGGAAATTTTAGAATCACATATCAGTGAGCAAATCGAAAAAGAAGGATACAAAAAAAATCTGCTTAATCTTGGTGTGGAATTTCAGCAGGCAGGTGCTTCATCCCTTGATATTGTTGTGATTGCTGATTTTAAAGGCGATCTGGCGCCTTTGTATAACCGCTTGTCCCGGGCGATTCAAAGATGGTGCGTGGATGCCTGTACTTTAAACAACTGGGAGATCCCTTTTCCACAACTTACCATTCACAAATAAAGAGCTGGTCACAAATAAAGGATAGGCTTAAATGGCTATTGAATCGATAAAAAGGGAGATATTGCCCAATTCAAAGCAGTTTAAACAATTTTGGAAAGAAAAAGGTCCGTTTAAATATGCCTTGACCAGCAATGAATTTCCTCCTGTACTGCTGGAACCTGAAGAGTGGATTTTTTCAGATGATATCAAAGTGATTCTAAAAGAGTTGATGCAGTTTGATAAACTCAAAATGAAGATTGTAAGAGCTCCGTTTAATCCTGAAAATAAAAGTATATTACGTCCTGAGAACTTAAGTTCATGGAAGATTAATAATTTCCCTGAAGAATGGAATGCATTTATTTGTGATATCTTTGTTCCCCAAGGATATTTGACCCTGGAGGTGGTTGAAAGAATCAAGATACCTGAAGAAAAGATAGAACCCAAACTGGTTGAAACAACTTTTTTTCAATGCCTGGAAAATTGTATTGATCAGCTTGGATATCTGCTTTTAAAACCCCAAGGCTCATCAAAAAATGCGGCCATTACAACATATCTTTCTGAATGGGAAGAAGATGAAAAGGATGCAGGCCTGTTGTAAACCTTAAATTTTGCCTTCCAGGATGAGATTTACCATCATTTCTTTATAGTTGATCCCGGCTTTCTGGAACCCCTTTGTTCCATATTTCATATTGCCTTCCAGAACATAGAATTGGTTCTGGTGCTCAATAATATCAATTCCAACATCATCCCATCCGCATTTTAAAGCTGCCATTTGTGCAAGATCAAGGGCTTTTTGGGGCAAAGGATTGAAGCTGATGGTGCCTCCCTGGGAAATATTTGTCTTAAAATTGTCTTTGGCAGCAATCCGCCAATAGGCAAGCCTGATTTTTTTGCCGATAATAATAACCCGCATATCCCGGTCAATGGGAAAATATTCCTGGATATAGGCAGGGCCTTTGTTTGTTAAATACAGGAAAAGATCTTCAGTGTTTTGAATCAGATACACATCATTGCCTTTGGCCGATCCTTTGGCTTTTTTTGCAATAAAAGGGAAGGCAAAAAAGGAAAGGATGGTTTGCTTTTGTTTTTTGCCATAAAAAATTTTTGTTTCAGGGTGGGGAATACCAAGCATATTAAAGGCTGCCGTCTGTTTTATCTTGTCCTGGGCGAATTTATAAGTATGGAAACTGGGAAAGGTTTCTTTTCCCATGGCGTTAAACAGGTCTGCATAAAATGCCGTAGGGTAATAGATTTTTTTTGCGCCCAGGATAAGATTTTTTTCCTGGTTAGAATAATCCTGAAAATTGGGTTTAAACCCCAGGGTTTGAATTGACGGGTATTGTTTTAACCTTGCTCCCAGGGCAACAGGTCTGCTGTTCAAGTTTACTTCCATATTGTATTGAAAAGGCCAATAAATAAATCAGGAAACTTAATTGAATTTTTCATAGACTTTATTTGTATCCCTTTGGATTTTTTTTCTGCCAGTTCCATGTGTCCTTGCACATGTCTGCCAGGGTTTTGTCTGCTTTCCAGCCAAGCTCCTCTTTTGCTTTGGTGGGATCTGCCCAGCAGGCAGCGATATCACCGGGTCTTCTGTCAACTATTTTATAAGGAATTTTTTTATTGCTTGCCGCTTCAAATCCTTTAATGATTTCAAGGACGGAATAGCCAATACCTGTTCCCAGATTATAAATGACCAGACCGGGATTGGTGAAGAGTTTTGGCAGGGTTTTAATGTGGCCCAATGCCAGATCAACCACATGAATAAAATCTCTGACACCGGTTCCGTCCTGGGTATCATAGTCATTCCCAAACACACTGACCTGGGGTAACAATCCTATGGCTACCCTCGAAATATATGGCACAAGATTGTTTGGGATGCCAGAAGGATCTTCTCCGATTTCACCGCTTTTGTGAGCACCCATTGGATTGAAATATCTTAACAAAGCAATGTTCCAGTTCTTGTCAGAATGGTAAAGATCCTGCAGAATTTCTTCTATCATCAGCTTTGTTCGACCATAGGGATTGGTTGCTGAAAGGGGAAATTCTTCTTTTATGGGAAGGGAGGCAGGATCTCCGTAAACCGTTGCAGAAGAAGAAAAGACAATGTTTTTTACATTAAAGTCATTCATGACGGCAAGAAGATTCAAGGTTCCCGTAATATTGTTATGAAAGTATTTTAGCGGTATTGACACGGACTCTCCCACAGCTTTCAACCCTGCAAAATGGATTACCCCATCTATTTTATGTTCAGAAAATACGGCAGTGATCTGTTTTTTATTTAAAAGATCTGCTTTGTAAAACTCAAGTGACTTTCCTGTAATGTTTTTTACCCGGGATAAAGATTTTTCAGAACTATTGGAAAGATTATCCAGGACAACCACATCATAATTTTCATTTAAAAGCTCAACACAGGTATGGCTTCCAATATATCCGGCACCACCCGTAACAAGAATTTTCATAGATAGTC
>JAQICW010000290.1 GCA_027858355.1 Desulfobacula sp. | reverse complement strand
CTATAAGCAATTTGTAAACCTTATAGTAAACCAAAAGGTTAAACTGAAAAAGCATCAACAATATAAATTAATCCTTCGGGAGATACCGCCACCTCACTGGGTTCATTGAACTCATGCGTAATTTCAAAGAGTTTGGTAACCGGAACTAAATTTATCCCGAATGCATTGGATACCGTCAGTATAAACAGGATAATTAAAGAATAGATAAATCTAAATTGAATCATTTTTCTTTTTTTTCTTCTCCGAATCCGGGATTTAGCATTCTGGGCATGTAAAATTCAGAATAATTTTTTATCATACCAATTACTTCCGTGCCAAGAAAAGCATTCACTCTTTTTCTGGTATAACCTAAGTCTTCAAAGGGCAAAAGCGGCGCTTTTGTCTGGTGACAATCCTCACATGAATAAGGCTGCTTGCTGATTAAATTATGAATAATTTTTTTTGCCTTTGTTTTTTGCAGCTCTGATAACATAGGTTCATTTAGTTTGAACTCTGCTGCAAAATCCATCCTTTCCTGATTATCCATCCTTTGAAGCAACCCGTCTTTTTTTTCAAAAGGAATGATTTTGGCTTGATAAATTCCGGGCAGAACACCCTCTTTAACAGGGCTTGCCACAATCTCACCGCTTGTACGGTCATACCATTTATAAACATTTGTAATATCATCTTTTTCAAGCTTGACATGACACGTCTGGCAGGCAATAAATGAGGCATGCATGTTTGCAAAGGCCCGGATTTCCTTTATCTTGTCATGGGGGATATCACCATGACAAGAGATACAATAGGATCTTTTATCAGGAACCTGTTCATAATCAATATGATGGAAATGGCCTTCAATTCTTTTTACATCCAGAATCTTGTATCCCAGGTAGTGTTTAACCCTTTCTTCGCTGTCAAGAATCAAATCTTTAAAGTTTTCTTTTTTAATGGCATTCTCTTTTTGATCGGCCCCAGTGGAGGCTTGTTCAAATTCTTTTCTTTCTTTATACTCTTCCACGATATGGCCGAAAGTCAGATTCCATATGAGAACCATCAGACATATCGTAACCGCTATAATGGCTAATAGATAGAGTTTGGTAAAAATGGTTTTCATCAGGAAAGAGCCTTTGTCGTTTCAGGTTCATCGATTTCATAGCCAAGCGCAGGAAGGATTTCATCTTCATATCCCTCCTTTTTCATCACCTCAACATAATATTCATAATGCTCTTCCACCATGAGTTCTTCGGAAAGGTATCCTGTAAGGAAAACTGTTCCCATGGGAAATACAGAGGTCGAGTAATGAACATTATACCAATGCCAGATAAACAGAAACAAGCCAGCCAATAGTGCTTCATCACTGTGGGCGATCAAGGCATAATTAATGGCACTGCCCGGTATAATCTGCGAGGCGAGCTCTTCGTTCCACATAATTATACCGGTTAACCCAATAACTGCAATTCCCCAGAAAGGGGCCCAGTAATCAAATTTTTCTTTCCAGGTGAATCGGGCGCCATGTGGATGTTCACCCGTCGTGAAAAGCAAATATTTCAGTAGAGAAAAGATATCCTTTGCATCTTTTAGATTTGGGAGCAATGGTTGATTTATTAATAATTTTATCAATTTTCCAGTAGTAAGCCCTTCCTTTTTTCTCAAGGGCACAATTTGCCCTTTATAAATAATTGTTACCATATATATGACGTGATAAATAAATAAAATCAGCAGGATAGTGCCTGCAATTCGGTGAATAACGGGTGCGACTGTGATCCCTCCAACCAGAGTATACATATAGTTTGCCCAGAAAGCGTCATGAAATTTTAAGGGCATGCCGGTTAAAACAAGAATAACCACTGCTGTAGCAAGTATAATATGCTGTAATCGCTGGTTAACCGTGAACCGGAAGAAATATTTCTTACCATTGGCTATTTTAATTTGTCTTCCCATTTGTCTATTTCCTCCTTCGAGATATATTGGGGAACAATCGGCGAATCGAATCCAGTAACATTATCCCCAAAAGCGGCAGAAGCGTACCACCGGTCAAAACAATGAACGCCGATTGAAAATAGTATCGCTCAGGGTTCTGGCTCTTGCTGAATTTAGCGTGGACCTGAAATTGTGCAAGTCTGGGAGATGCCTTTGGGTGGCATTCTATATTTGAGCTGTTTGCGTATTTGTTGTTTTTATGTGTGGAAGACAAGGTGTCTTTTGAACTGAGCATCTGGTGAACGGATTCCCCTCTGTTAACATGACAATCCAGACAGTCTGGAATTCTTTCGTCCATAAATTCAGCGGCCTTGCCGTGAAAACTATCCTTATACGTTGCTACGGCTTTTATAGATAAATCATGTCTTTTTACAAGCTTAATATCATCATGGCATCTGACACAGACTTCGGTTATATTTTTCGGATTCCTGCTTCTGCGCAACCGGGTGGTCACATGATTGTAGAAGCGGTAAATAAATTCCTCCTTTTTATGGCAGACGCGGCATCGACCCAGAGCCTGTTCGGAAATTCCCGGCATTATTGTTTTATTAAAGGAGACAGGGCGGAATAAGGGATTGTCATGACACTTTTTGCATGTCGGTAGATCATCAGGGAATTTCTTAGGCTGTTTAGCCTTGTCCAATTTACCGTGTATACTGTTTTCTAAGAAATCTGCGACATCTTTATGGGAAAATTTTTGTTCACTGGAAGGCTCAACAATATGGCACTGAGTTAAACAGTCGACCTTTTTGGCAGGCTCATGGGGTATTTTTTTGATGTCTGTATGACACCCCTCACATTTTACCTTTGCATGCATGCTTGAGTTAAACGTTTCCTCATTCACATAAAGAAGCCTGAAAATCCCTTTGTCTCCTTCAATCCTGCTTAATCCCGGGTATTTATGACATAAAAGACAATTCCCTACGTCTGAAGCAATTGAGAATTTTGGGCTGCTCAAGATCAGGCATACTGCGACTACGCTAAGTACAAGAATAGTTTTACAAATTTTCTTTTGTGTCATGGACTCCCTCTTTTTATATTAAATTAATATGTATTAATTTTTTTAATTCTCCCAGTGATTAAATTCGTCATACCCCCATCCATTATGATCTTTTCCATGGCATTTTAAAAAGCACGTTCCTTTGAATCTTCCCTGATCTTCAAAATATCTGAGCCCCTGATTGCTGGGTTGAACGATTGTAATATCGAAATTTATCAGATGACTGTTATTGGTGATATTTCCCTGGGAACTGCTTATGCCGTGTGGGTCATGACAGGCAGAGCAGGGTGTCTGGTGACCAAGGTGCTCCTGATGCACAAAGCCGCTCTTATCTTCCATAAGGCTGGTCCGGCTGTGGCATTTATAGCACAAATCATATTCAAAAGGGGTTTCCGTGGTGTAATCATTTGTATTGTAGTTTCTTTCCAACAGGAACTTATAGCTTGAACCATGGGGTCCTTTTGGACCGGTTGCCTCATCATTGTTATGGCAATCCGTGCAACTTATAATGCTGTTTTTTGTATAACCGGGTAAAAGACTGGGAACATCAGGGTTGATTCCCATCGATTCAACAGGGTGAAAGGACGGATTGCCCGGCGCAAATTCCAGGCGTGTATTGAGCTGGTCAATTTGCCGGGTGATGGGGAAAGCCGAGATGACATTGTTATCACCATGGCATTTAAAACAGACTGAATAAAGATTTTGAACTTCGGTAATCTCCTGTCCATTGGAGTCTATTCCCAACACCCCTTTACTGGCTCCCGATATTAATGGCGGACCGGGAGATGCGCTGTTATCGGCCTGATGGGGATTATGGCAGTCCACACACTCAACATGGTCCGGTACGGTACCGGAAACAAAGCTCTCTGCTGCATCATGATCATTGGTAAAGTTTTGTACCGGGTGCGTATATTGTTTTGTTAATTGAGTTTCTATGTTTTTGGATGCGACATTTGAATTATGGCAGGTCAGACAATTATCCTCTTCAAAAGCATAGTGTAAAAGTCTTTCTTTACCCCCTGCCGAGTGAGAGGTATGGCAGTTGTTACATCCATTTTGCGCGACAGTCGTGTAAGTTGTATCAGGCCATGGATTGGTTCCCTGACCATTCCATGGGGCACTGGAAACAGAATGAGAGCTTAAATTCCAGCCGGTCCGGGAGTGGCAGGCAGTGCACAGACCGGAATATTGAGTGGACGTAACCAGAAATTTTTCAAACGTATTATCATGGGGATTATGGCAGGCGGTACACTGGAGCATGTTATCTTTATCAAGTTTTATTTGCTGGGGTAATGTTGATGGCAATTCAAGCTCCCCGTTTGCAAGGGCCAGGCTTGAATCATAAATAAATGAGATCGGATGATCATCAGACAGATCCGTACCCAGATTTGAATCTCCCGGTGGCATGAACCTTATTCCACCGGCAAAAAGGACCTCGTCCGGTCTTGAGACAAGCCCGCCAAGGGCAATGGTTCCGTCATGACAGCTTAAACATTGCCGTGATGCACCTGTGGGTTGTCCGGGTGTTACATGGAGGGTTGAACTTGCATAAGGCGTATAGGTCGTTGTCGGGTTTGCGCGGTTCCAGAGAAAAGGGATATCGGTCCTCCCGCCATGGGGGACATGGCAGAAGATACAAATTTCATCTTCTGTAGCTGCTTTATTAATGCCGGGACCGGTTACAGATAAATTGTGTCTGGTCGTTTGTATTGTTCCCGGAAACGCCGTGGAAAAAGGGAGTGCAAGCACCAGAAAAACAGCCAAAATATTTATAGAAAAAAACTTATCCATCACTAATCTTCCGCCTTTATGGGGTTGGTCTTTAAAAATTGAAAGATCTGTATCCGTTTATTGTAAGAGTCGGCAACATAGATCCTGTCATTTTTATCTATAAAAATTCCTGTTGGCATCCAAAACTCCCCTGAGTTCTTACCATGGTTGCCAAATGCCATTAAGAGCCTGTTTTGTTTATCAAATATTTGAATATTATCAAAAAGGTTGTCTACAACATATATATTGCCTTCACTGTCTGATGCAACACCTTTGGGTCTTGTAAAGTAGCCCGGGTTATCTCCGGCACTGCCGAATGTTCTTTGAAAAGTGCCATTGGAGGAAAAAACCTGGACCCTGAAGTTAAGTGAATCCGAAACTATAATGCTCCCGTCTTTTCCTACAAAAATATTGGTGGGATAGTGAAGTTTGCCGCTTTTTATCCCGCTCTGTCCGAAAATTCCTATTAAGCTCAGGGTCTCCAGGTTGTACCTGAAAATGTTTGAACTTAATGTGTCTATGACAAGCAGTTCAGATGTGTTTTCATTTATTGCAATACCGGTAGGTCTTTCAAAAACACCTTTTCCGATTTCTCCGGTATATTTTTTGCCTTTACCATCAAAAATCTTAACAACCCCCTGTTGTGAATCGCTGACAAAGATCCTGCCCCTTTTATTATCAATCGCAAGATCAATGGGTGATGAAAATTTTGTTTTGTTCTTTGGGAAAGCATAATATTCCTTTTGCTCGACATTAAATACATGCACGATTTTAAGATAGGTATCCACCACATAAAGGTTGTGGTTTGAATCCGTTTCAACACCATAGGGAGACACAATTGAATGAATGGTTTTTCCTGCAAGATAATCAATAAATTTCTTGAATATTCCTTGCCGGATGGAGAAATCCAATGGATTTGAAACAGAACTTATAAATTTTATTCTCGCTGTCTCAGGTGGTTTTGGCCAGACAATTAAAGGGACTTCCTTATATGCGTCACCTTTTGAAACATGTTTTTGGCATGAAATAACAAATAAAGAAGCGATCACCAGAAGTGATATCATCAGAGAGATCTGTTTTTTATTTGTGTAAAGGGCTACCATAGTCTTCTGGATATTTTAAACATTATTGAGTTAATCTCTCGAGATTCGTCAAAAAGTCTGTTTTTTTCATTAATATATTCATATTCAATACTGCTGCTCCATATCCCGTAATACATATTGAAATCTATTGAAACACCATGATCCAGAGTGCTCACTGAATCTCCCGAAATGTTATTTCTAAAGCCTTCAATACTGATCTTCCATGATCTTGTCGGTGAATAGTCAATTTTAGACTTTATCAGGTAAAAAGTTTCATTTCCATTGGTTTCTTCAAACCTGGTTTCACCATAGCTTGCAGACAGCATGGAAAAAAGGCTTCTTGACGGCCTATAGGACAGTGTTTCTTCTGCCACCCATCTTGTATAAGAACTTCCGGAATTTTGAAAAGAATCCTGATAAGACACTCTTGCCCTGGACCATTTTACATCCCATATTGCTTCTCCTGAATGAACGATGCTGTTGTCCAGGGTACCAGGGGCAACACCGCCATTATAAATCTGTCTGGATTGAGTGTATCTGTAAAGAAAGGATAAAGGCTCAAAAGGAGAATAGGTAACCCCGTATGACTGACTGAAAATCGCATCATCAAAAGCTGCGGGGTTATCATATTGAAAGCTTACCAGAACTGTTTCACCATTAGTGATAGCCCCCAGGGGGATGCGAATTATCCTCAAATAAGGGGCCTGTTCTGTGAGGGTATAATCAATATTTTCCGTATATATCACAGTGCCGGCCGAATTGGTGACAACAACAGAGGTTGTATCAATATTTTTCTGGCCCAGATAGACCAGATCTGTGTCATTGAGGGCATGAGGCTCATTTAAAGATTGTACGTATCCTTCAGTCGCATCCCTGTATCGCAGGCTGTAGCTATGATTTGAGTTTAAGGCAAATGCACCGGCAGGTGTGTCTTTATTATAATCAAAACCGACTGAGCCTTTGTAAATCTGTTCTTCTCCTCCCTGGTACTCTCTACCGGATGCCTCGCTTGAAATATTGGTCCGCAGATTATTGGAAATATCATAGGATAATCCAGCATTTAAGGTCTTTGTTTCACTGTCAAAATCACCTGATTTGTTTTTGCTATAGTATGCCTGATAATTTGAATCCAAAGCCTTGGTATGTTCCCAGGAAAGATTTTGATTAAACGTAATTGCCGAATTATTTAAAGATGACCCTTGTGTCTGTCTGTAAATTAGAGAAGAAAAGAGGTCTCTTCTTTTATCTTCTGAGAAATCCCATCGGTTTTGAAGTTCGCTGTTCAGGGTTTCAATAGTTGTAATTAAACTATTCGTGTCCCGGGTTGTATCAACAAAGGAAACATTGAGTTCGGTTTTTTTATTTTCTTTAGGCAGTTTCATGGTCAGCCTCAGCTCGTCTCCAGCATTACTTGAACTGTAAAAACCTTTCTGTTGACTTTCAGTATGGACATAAGCAAGTGTAGACGGAAGTGTCCTGTATTTCAATGATAAATTGGTGCCATAGGTATTTGTCCGGGTGTTTGTGCGTTGTGCAAAAGAGCTGGTTATATCGCTGTCTTGTTTGTTGGCAAAAAAATTCAGCGTATAGGGTTTGAATTGAAAAACAGAGGCATTAAAAAAATAACCCAGCATAGTGGCATCTATTTCGTTTGATTTTGAAGCTGTACCGGCAGAATGCTCTTCGCTTGTCTGGGTCCACTCAGGTGAAAGTCCAAGCTTAAAATCGAAAAGCGCCGGATGATAAATAAAGCCCTCTGTTTCAAGTCTGAACTGCTCGGTAAAATCATTTGTAATATCTTCTGAGTTGATATCTTGGCCTTTCCTTGTTTCCCGGGTGACTTCATACGATAAATCAAGCGCAAGTTTCGGCCTGTTAAAATGAAAAAAATTTTCAGCAGTTGCAGGTTGAGACGTGCAAATGAAAAAAAAAATGATGAAAAATAGTGCGTGTACCCTGGCCCTTTGCATGTGGTTATTTTTGAATAACGATTAAAATTTCTTGAGTCACGAATCACTTGCCCCGGATATGGATTTGCCGATCCAGTCACCAAAGCCATAAACATTTATTTTGGCATTCCCAAACGTGTTGAGAACATAAAAGACATACTTGAGCTTGAAATCCCTGTCTGCAAATTTATTAAAGTATTCCACATTATCATAGTCAACATGGATACCTGCCGGCAGATACATACTTCCAGGGGCTGAACCTGATCCGCCAAAGAAAAAAAGAAGTTCACCTGTTTTGCCATCAAATATCTGAACATTCTCAAAAGCGGCATCTGCCACATAAAGATGCCCTTCATTGGCTATGGCAATACCTTTGGGTCTTGCAAAAGATCCCAGTGTATCTCCGATCTGCCCGAAAGTTCTGATATGTTTGCCAAAAGCATCTAATTTTTGGACCCGGTAGTTAAAGGCATCATTTACGAAAATATTCCCTTCCCGGTCAACAACGACATGGGTAGGTTTATAAAATTCACCTTCTTTGAAACCACCTTTCCCAATAGTTTTTATTAATTTCCCGCTCAGTTTATCTAAAACAATAATCTGGTTTTTCTCCATATCAGCGACATAGAGATTATTTTCAAAGACAGCAACATCAACCGGTCGTTCAAATATATCTTTACTGCCATAGGCTTTTAAAAATTTATTGTCCGGACCAAAAGCAATTACCTGCTTTCTTTTTATGTCTGTTATGTATTTGGTTTCATCTTCTGAGATCCAAATGCCTGAAGGATCATTTAAAGCGCCCAGTCGCTGGTCTTTGAGAGAGTCAAACTGTTTATTGATCAGGTCTATGATGATAAGCTTATTAAATGATTTATCCAGAATGAAAAGCTTTCCTTTGGAAGAACCGATATCATATGGTTTTCCCAATTGTTTAGTTGAGACTTCTTTTCCCACCAAAAATTCCTTGAAATCACTTTTTTTCTCTTTTCCAAGATCATCCTCACTTGAAATACTTGTCAGGAACTGGAGTTTGGGCTGTTGCGGGAGTGAAGGATAAAATATTACTTCCTGTTCCGCTTTTTTTATTGCGGGAGCAGCACATCCGGTCAGGAGTATCAAAACTGCCAATAAAACAAGTTTCATTTCAATGCATTTCATTTTTAAGAAAATCTCTGTTGTTTAGATTGAATTCAACGCTGATTGGACACCTGAATTTTATTTGCTGTGGCACCAGAGACAAAGCTCTGAACCTGCATTTGTCTTACGCAAAAGCTTTACGCCCGGTCCGTTATTATGGGGGTCATGGCAGGTTGAACATTCCAGTTTTGCAGGGCCTCCTCCGTAAGTATAAAATGGCAGTGGAAGAAATTCAGGGCCTTCCCCGATACTGTTATGGCAGTTTGTACACTTTCCACTACTGCCATCCCATGGATTAAGAGATCCATGGTTCCAGGTAAAACTTACCGGATGATCATCTGAAAGATCTAATCCCACTTTAGCCCCCGGGGAAATAAAATCAGTCCCGGTCGCATTGCCAAAGGAATCAAGAGCGATGGTCCCGTCATGACAGGAAAGGCAAAGCTTTGTGATGCCGAGGGGTTGCCCCACGGTTGCGTCTAATGTTGTGCTCGTGTAAACCGTATACGTCGTAGCCACGTTAATTTCATGGTTCCATAAGGGAGCTTCAGAAACAGTTTGACTGGCATTATGAGGGGTATGGCATGCCACACAGATTTCGCTGGTTGTATTCCAGGTTTCTCCGCTGAAATCATGTGCACTCCCGGTTATTCCAGCAAATGAGCAGGTCGAAGTATAAATTAAGAAAACAATTGCCACAACCATGCATTTGGTAATTATATGAAATGATAATATCTTCATTTCTAACCTTATTATAATAATTTAGGGCTGTGATCAAGGCATATAACACGCACTTAATTCTTTATTCAGTTTTATATGCCTTGATATTTACAATTTGCTTACATGCTATTTAGCATGGCATGTGAGACAAAGGGCTGAAGCGGTATTTGTTTTCCTTAACAAGTCGGGAAGAATGGCTGCATCATGAACATCATGACAGGAAGAGCATTCTAAAGTAGCGAGAGCTGTAGCGCCAAATAAAAAATCGCCTTCAATAAACCCGCCACCTGCCATTCCTGATAATGTTGTTGTTGGAGGATGTAAGCCACCATCGGATGTAGCCAAGGCATCATTATATACAAAAGAAATCGGATGATCATTGGCAAGGGTGGTTCCGATCAATTCAGACCCAGTAATCATGCCGCTTGATGAAGTGCCCGGGCCACCACCATAGGAATCCAGTGCAACCGTGCCGTCATGGCAGGAAAGACAAAGCTTGGAAGTCCCAGCCGGCTGTCCTGGCGCAGCATCAAGAGTGTTTGATGTATACACTGTAAAAGTTGCTCCTGTGACCTCATGGTTCCAGAGGGGTTGCTCAGTAGTTGATGCATTATGAGGCGTATGACATACAATACAAATTTCGCCGCTTGCATTCCAACCATCCCCGCTAAAATCATGCGCAGTGCCGGCTATTCCTGCCCAGGCACTGGAAAAAAACAACAAAATGCTTCCCGCGATCATCAATAAGAATAGTTTTTTCATGGTTTAATTCTCCTTTTTTAACATTTAATAAATTCTAACAATTATCTCGCCTTTGCGTTTGATATAAGAGAGTAGCAAGTATTGTGCCATGCACTTTAAAGTCCGCGTTCCCACAATTTTGAGTTGTTTTTGCATACATGAGAGGATTTGATCACTGTCACTCTGGTTTAATTGTTTACACTATCATTAATGAAAATCAATTTATTCTTTTAAAACAGTGCTTTATGAGTGTACGAAAATCGTACACAAAAAGTGACAACCAAGATAGGCCAACACTTTGACCGTGTTTTATTCTCTTATTTTTATCTTGTGGAAAAATTTAAATCTGAACAATGAATCCGGACCATGGCAGTCTTTGCAGATTTGTGTGGCGGCAGGAGGCCTTAAAAAACTGTTCAAGGCATTGCCTTCTATATTAAGCCGGTTGCCTTTTAAATTTGCCTTGCCAGGCTCATGCGACCATTGGTGCAGATTATGACAGGAAGGACAGGAGATATTCCCTGTGTTGACAGGTTCACCTGTTTTTGGTGAGAAAAGAGGAAAAAAATTGGATTTGCCTTTAATATCACGGCCGATATTTTTAATGTGCTGCCCCGGGGGGTGGCTCGAAATTTGGGGGAGTTTATTTTTTGCCGACCCGTTTTCCCTGTGACAGGAGTTGCAAACCTTTTCATAGAGGGTATCCCCCTCCCCTAAATCTTGAGCCCAGAGTTTAAATTTTTGAGTACTGTTGTGAACCAGATGGCACACACCGCAGGTTCCCGATTGTCCAGGTGTCTGATTCAAAACATTTAAAGATTCAGGACCTGTGACAATCAGGTCATGATCCGTACCGCCAATAAGCCCTTTGCCGGGATGGCAGTCATCACAGAGCAGGGAAGCCGGTGAATTTTCCAGTCTTAAAAAATTTTGTGACCCGCCTTTGTGGGGGTTATGGCAGGTATAACAGCTTAAAAGGCCTTTTTTAGATTTTGCCCCTGTTTTGTCATACAGGGGCAGGTGGGTTGTGATTCCCTTGTCAAAAATTGATATATTAACCGGATGGGAAGCATCTTTAAGCACGTTTTGTTTACCCAGACCCTCCTTATTATGACATCCTAAACACTCATTGCCTTGAACATCTTTTTTGGCCCAGAGAAAACTATTATCTGCATTATGGGCTGAATGGCATGTTTTACAAAGTGTTGCTCCAGATATCGGCCCTTTTTTATCTCTATTTTTTTTGGAATTCGATAAATCATGTTTGGAATTGCTTATATCAAATTTATCTGTATGACAGCATTTGCAAAGCCCCGGCGGATTTTTTCTTAAAAAAGAGAGGGTGTTTGTTTTCCTATCAACTTTGGAGATATGAGGATCATGGCAGGTATAGCAGCTTAAATTCCCTTTTGAAGAGTATTTTCCTGCTCTATCAAATAAGGGTAATCCAGATCCGACTTTTTTATCATTATAATGTCTGTTTAACGGATGGGAAAAGCCCTTATTCACTTTTTTTTGTGCGATCCCATGTTCGTTGTGGCAACTGGTACATAAGTGCTGGTTGGTTTTCATATCTTTGGAATCAGTTTTTCTTGCCCAGAGAAAGCCTTTTTGTGATCCATGGATAAGGTGGCAGCTTCCGCACAAGCCTGAATCTGTAATTGTCTGGCCTAAAATATTTTTTTCCAGAGGTGCTGATTTTTTTAAATTGTGTTGGGTATCGATTATGGAAAATTTTTCAAAATGGCATTCTTTGCATACCAGGGGAGGTTTTTTTCTCAGGAAATACTTGTTTGGCTTATTCTTACCAGTTTTGGCCTGCGTACCATGGGTGGCATGGCAAGTTGTGCAGATCATATCCCCATTGATATCTTCAACGCCAAACTTATTGAAAAGCGGAAGCGTCAGCTTCTCTTTGGTGATATTTATTTTTGTGAAACTGTTTTTTCTTTTTTTAAACGGATTTATTTTCAATGGGTGAGTCTTGCCTGTCAGGTTGACTTTTTCAGCTACATTGCCTTTGCTGTGGCAGGAAAGACAAATTTGGGTTGTAATATCTTTGTTGCCTGACAGTTCTCTGGCAGGCTTGTGAGGCAGATGGCAGGCCGAACATATTCCTGTCTCTTTTACGGTTGTTCCCTGCAGGTTTTTTTCTTCAGGTGCTGTATTGCCAAGGTTATGTTTTGTATACGCCACATATTGTTTGTTTGTATGACAGGTGAGACACAATCCTGAGTTCTCATCATTTCTAATGATCAAAAGGTTATTCTCTGGTTTATTCTGATGCACTTTATGGCATGTCCTGCAGATAATTTCTCCGTTTTTATCGAGCTTGGCCCCCATTTTAATTAATTGCCCGGGAATTTTTGCTTTTACAGGCTTTATATTGACAACATGTAAAGGCTTTCTCTGGCCTTTGCTTGAAATAAAATATTTATCCTCGTGACAAACAAGACAGAACCCTGATTTTGAAGGATTTTCAGATAAGAATGCTTCATATTCTGAGCCGTGGGATGCGTGGCAGGTTTTGCACGTGATTTTTTGCTTTTTCTCGATTTTATCCTGGGCATCTGTTGCCCGGGTAATCTCTTTGCTGCTATTTTGGCCTGACAGGTTTAATGGATGGTTTCCTCTTTTTTTCCCGCCATCCAATCCCTTGTGACACATGACGCACATTTGTGCGTTTTCATTGGCGGTTCTCATAAAAATAGATGAGTCCTGGCCGGGTATGCCTGGAACACCATGGGCCGTATGGCAGGTAGAACATTGAATCTTACCGTTTTCATCCAGAGGGAAAATTTTGGGTATTTCCATGAAGGAAGGCGGTTTGACATCTGTTTTGTGGCCTAAATGATTGACATCTTTTACCCTTGAATCAACCACGCTCCCATCATGACATGAGTAACACATTTCAGGAGACGCAGCGACTTTTTCAGAGTGGTATTCAACAAGCTCCGAGCCTTTTCCCTCAATGAAAAAGGTATCTATCCATCGATAATGGCACATGGCACAGCCTTTAGCTGAATTTGGATTTGTAGGCGGACCCGTAGCTGCATCTGCGCTATTGCACAGTAAAACACTACCAAGAGCGATGAGAGATAGTGCAGATTTCAGTAAATGAGTGATCTTCATTCCTTTGAAATCAAACCTTTATTACTCAAATAGGCTGGGGAAATAAAAGGTTTTATATTTAGTGACCAAACCTTTTAAATTGATGGTTGCAAGATTTTTTGCTTTTTTTTCGTCAAACCCGAGTTCACTGAAATTCATAATACTGTTGGCAGAGTGACACTGGTTACAGGCCACACTGATCTCTTTTTTCTCAATACCCCTGTGGAAAAATTGTAATTCCCGGGTTGAAGTGTTTGAAGTCATGGTTTTTGCTTTGGGTATGAAGGCTTTTGCTTTCGCAAAATCAATGGTATCCGTTAAATTGATTTTTTTTCCGTTTTCAAAGACATCGACTGTTATTCTTGATAGTAAATGATGATTTTTATGGGTTCTCTTTGTCCTGGGGTTGTAATAAGTTCCAAACGGTTCCCCGTAAAATTGTGCGTTTTGAGTTTCTTCCCAGTCATAAACAATATCTTGGAATTTGGTTTTTTTAATATGACAGACTTCGCAGCGTATAAAACCGGTGTGCATATTGAGGAAAGCTCTGACAACCTTATTTTCACTGTGGGGGTATAACGGATGACATACTGCACATGAAGATTTATCATCCAGGCTGACAAGATAGGATTGTTCTTGTTCATGAAACCCATTTAAAGGGTAATCCTCTGCCATCTCCTTTTCTTCATCTTCCTTATGACAGGAGGTTGTACAATTCACCTGAGATTCACCTGTGTGGGGAACACTATTTATTGTTGTATGACATTTTTTACAGCTCACCTCGCCATGTGCGGAGCTGTAAAACTCTTGTTCGTCAATATGCAGTATTTGTAATTTGCCGGATACTTCACCAGGATCTTTACCTGAGGGTTCAAGTCTTACCATGCCCGGATACTGATGGCAAAAAAGACAGCCTTCTTCATCAAGTCCCAAACAAAGTTCAGACAGACAAAAAAATATAAGGATTGAACTAAAAAATATTGTAAATTGTTTTTTAAATTCCATAATAATCAATCTTTATTTTTGGTTATCAGGTGACTGGGTTCCAAAGTCAAGTGTTTGTGGAAGATAAAAGGTCTTATAGTTTTCAATCATACCGACTATTTCAGTGGAATTTAAGTGATTAACCCTTTGCCGGGAGTATCCCAAGTCTGAAAAATTAAGATAGCCATCTTTTTTATGACAGTCAGAACAAAATACCGGTTCATCTGAGATGTTTTCATGGAGTATTATTTTTGCCCTTGCAATTTGATCAGGAGAATACTCATCCTTATGTTTTAAATATTGCTGGGCTGTTGCCTCATTTACCGGCCTGAAAACATGTTTGGCAACACCATTTTGATTTTGAATCGGATATATTTTGGCCGAATATTTCCCATATTCACCTGTAACGTTCTTTTTCATTTCACCAGTGTCATTCATAACCCAGGTAAAGTAAATATCTTTGTCCTCAGGCTTTTTGCGGGCATGGCAAACCGAGCAGGCAATAAATCCTGTATGCGCATTTAAAAGAGACCGCACCTTTTTTTCTTTACTGTGGGGATATGATCCGTGACATTTAAGACACAGTGGCGGGTTGGGCTCATCTGTTGTAACATAATCGTCAACCATGTGAAAATGACCCCGGTAAATCGGATCACTTCTTTTTAGTATTGTCTTGAACTGATCCTTTGGCTGTAAAGAATCAATAGAGGGACTGGCGGCAAGCTGTGGATAATATACCAGTTGAACCAGCCATGCTCCAAATACAAAAAGGGGAACAACGTAAACAAATTTTATAAGAAAATCGGAAAACCCACCCGGCTTTTTTCTTATTTCAGGGGGGGTATTTTGGATATAGATATTGCTGAGTTCAGGGTCGTTTATAATTTTTTTATAATGAAAAGGATAATCTTCTATCATCTCTTCTTCATCGATCACTCCGGTAATCCAGGTAGTGTCAAAAACCGACCTGTGCGGTTTTATCTGTACTTCATAGAGGTGCCACACGATGATGGCAAGACAGGCCAAAACCGCTTCCATACCGTGAACGATGACTGCAATATCAAGGATGAATTTACTCCACATGGCTTCAGACCACAAAAGAATTCCAGTGACGGACATTAAGGTGCTCCCCGCGATCAGAGCGCCATACTCCAGTTTATGCTTATAGTTGAAACGGTCAAACTCAGGGGGTGAAGGCTTGAGACCTATATAATATTGGATATTATGAATCAGATCCTTTGCGTCTTTTATTTTTGGTAACATGTCAAAGAGCCAGCGACGTCCGGCCGAAGATAAAAGAAGATAAAAAGCATGGTATATACAGACTATTATCATCGTAATGCCGGCAATGCGATGCACGCTTCCTCTGACTAAGAATATGGTTTCTTTATAGTCACCAAGCATCATGACAAGCGCTTCAGGAATTTTCACCATAAATCCTGTAATGGCAAGGGTCAGAAAGGTTCCCAAAAGTAAGAAATGTTGTATTCTTTCTGCAAAGTTTAGCCGGACAAAGAATTTTTCAGAAGTTTCCTTATGATCGTTCTGCTTGGTTTCCATATACGTCCTTGGTTGTTCTAAAATGTTATCAAAGTGTTTTTCTAATTTTTAAATAATCAAAAAATTGATGAAGGCCCATAAATCCTATGACACTGGCTATTAATATTTTATAAAATAATTTTAAAAGGCTTAATATATTATAGTTAAATAATTCTTTGGACTGAATTTCGACGTTTGCACGTTTTACTAGTAATGACGATGTTGCCGTATCCGGTTTTGAATCCGTTTTCAAGTCGGGTGTTGTGCTCACAAGCTGTGCTTTTTCCCCATAGGCATGAACCCTGCCGGTTGAGAACCTCTGAGTCGCTCCGGGATGACAGATCTGGACACCTCCCTGCCTTGAACAGGTCTGGATACGGTTGTTCATATGAACCGGTGATAATGAATCGGTTTGAGGTCTTAGTTCATGAATGGAATGACCACTGGTGACATGACAGGTAATACAGTCAGGCGCATTTGCAACACTGTATTTAACCTGCTTCCAATGAAATGTGTCTTTATATGTTTCAATGGACTCGAGCCCGTGACGAGCCATTTTTTCTTTGTCCTCGTGGCAGCTTGTGCAGAGTTTTATAATTTCAATTTGGGTTCTTCTTTTTTTCATGCGATGGGTAAAATGACCATAGAAATTTTCTGCCCATTCTTTTTTTGTATGACAGCCGATGCATCGGCCGACTGTCTCGTTAAACATCGCCTGATTTTCTATTTCAAGTCCTTTGAGGGGAGTGTACATTCGATTGTTGTGACAATATTTACAATCAGGCAGATCCTCGGGAAAGGGTTTGATTTTCTCTGTAGTTTTATTCCCATGCACACTTAGTGTATATTTATCTATCATATTTGCATGAGAAAATTCCTGGTTGGTGGACGGCTCTTTTAAGTGACATTTGGTGGAGCAGTCCACTTTTTTAACATCTGTATGGGGAATTGAATTTAACCCGACATGGCAGCTTTTGCATCTTAATTTCCTGTGAACGGAATTCGCAAATTTGTTTTCGTTTAAGTAAAAAATTCTTCTCGTGCCCGTTTTATCATATCGTCCAATGCTTGGGTACCTGTGACAGAAAAGACAATTTTCAGTGTCGGTAACCATATCATTTTCTGCTGATATGCTTATCGGGCAGTTAAAAAGTAATAAAAGACTTGTAAAAACACAGGTTTTAATTAAAAGAAATTTGACAGCACTCAATGTTATGCCCCCTGGTTATTAACCGTTAGGTTAAAACAATTAGAAATTTTGGTAGTTACATTTGATTAGCAGATATCGTGCCATTGGGCACATTGGTTTAAAAATAAAGAGCTACAAGGCTCTTGAGATCAATTCTGCTCATATTGGCGACCAAACTGATCGAATAGTTTACACTTTTTTTTTGGATAATAATTTTATATGTAATACCAATAAGTTATTAATGTCCGAAAATCATACATGATTAAAAAGAAAAGTAGTAAACTCACTTTTTAAAATTTAAACCAGGTATTTGGATACCTTATCTGATTTGAAAATCTTAAAAAGGGGCACTATTGTAAGGTAATTTCAATGGTACAATTTTTGCATTTCAAATTGTCATCTGGATTGCTGATTGGATGGTTTTAAAATATTCTTTTTTGCTTTCTGATTTATATTGCTATTATCATTTAAATATAATAATATTACGCATGCGGACATTTAAAAATAATGAATTAAATCATAGGTCTAATTAAAAATAATGAATTAAATCATAGGTCTAATTTTAATCTTCGGAGATATGAAAATGGAAGATTTTAAAAAAACAAATGAGCAGCTCAAAAGGGAAATGCGTCTTTTGCGTGGACGGATAAAAGAACTGGAAAGCACGGGAGGGGATCTGAGTAATAAGAAAAAAAAAGAACTTGCGCAAAGCGAACAATATTATCGTTCAATAATAAATCATATTCATGACGGTATTATGGTTATTGGCGAAGATTACAGGATTACTGATGTCAATAAAGTTTTCCTGGTGACTAGCGGACACAAACGCGACGAGGTTATTGGGCATTATTGTTATGAAATTTCACATACTTATGATAAGCCCTGCGATCAACATGGTGAGGAATGTCCGTTTTTAATGGTGTTTAAGACTGGTCAGCCCCAATCTGTCTGGCATGAGCATGCTCATGCCAAAGGCTATAAATCATGGGTTGGCATCCGTTTATCCCCTTTAAAAGATGAAAAAGGAAAAATTACTCATGTTGTTAAAGCGATTCGCGATGTGAGTGATCTTGTTCAAGCCGGGAAATCACTGGAAGAGAGTGAAAAAAAATATCGCCGTATTGTGATAGCTTCCACAGATTAATACAATTATCTAATAAAATCTTTTTTCACATGAGCATAGAAATATCAAGGAGTTCATATGTGATTATAAGTTTTGATCGACAAATTTGAATTACAAATGAAAACCAATATTCTCATTATTTTGTTCATTTTTATTATTTTTCCGCTTCCCTGTAATACTGCCCGCGCTAAAGTAAAACCCCCCGGCAACCCCAATTCAGCAAAAGGCTGTGCAATTTGCCATTATCGATGGATAGATACATTTTTTATAGAAGGCAAAGGATCTGAACTTGTTGCCTACCATTCAGAAAAAGTTGTTGCCACACGTAAAATGTGTATGTCATGCCATGATGGCAGCGTTATGGATTCAAGAAAAAGGGTGAACGCAAATTCCGGGCATAAAATTAATAACATGCCTTCAAGAGATATGAAGATACCCAAAATTTTTCCTCTGGATGAAAGCGGGAAGATGCAGTGTTTTACCTGTCACACAGCCCATGCTGTCCAGAGCGGGCCAAATGCCAAAGACACCATTTTTATGAGGACGTCAAACAAGGAGTCTGCCTTATGCCATTACTGTCATTATGATAAGAAGATGACCCAAAAAAAAGAGAATCATCCCATGGGCAAGTTTTCGCAGGAGGGGGAAGAAAATTCTCCGGGACCAGATAGCCGGGTTGAACAAAAAATCGATCCTATCTATTGTGAAACCTGCCATGCTGCACACGGGTCACCATTTGAGAATCTGTTACGAATCAGTTCAAAAGAATCCGGGTTTTGCCTGAAATGCCACCCTGATAAAAATATGATGAATTCTCTGGGAAAGAGAAATCCAACGCATGTGGTAAATTTTAAACCAATAAAAGTGACAATACCTGATAGTCTTATTAAAAAAGGGGGCAGGTTAGGGCAAAATGGTATAATTACCTGCCAAACATGTCATAAGGTCCACAATAATAAAAATGGGGACCAATTATTACTATTTGCTAGGGATCAACAATCAACCCAGTGCACCATATGCCACACAACAAAAAAGTATATTGAGAAAACCGACCATGATCTTATTGTGACAGCTCCCCTTTCTAAAAATATTAAAGAGCAGACTCCATTTCAATCAGGGACTTGCGGTGTCTGTCATCTTGTCCATAATGGCAGAAATATTATTAAATTGTGGGCTCGGGATTTTGCCGAAGGAAGTAATATAGTGGATAAAATGTGTAACTCCTGCCATTCGGAAACAGGCTCAGGTAAAAAGAAAGTGCCTCAAGTCTCTTTGCACCCCAGAGAAGAAATCGTTAAAAGTAATAAAGGAAAACCAGACTACATCCCAATTTTTGACGGCTTGACAGGGGAAGAGGTGGCAGGCGGGAATATTACATGTCCTTCATGTCATAATGCTCATCAATGGAATTCCATACAAAAAGCCATAGGGAAAGGAGTCAATGTAGAAGGGGATATAACCAATAGCTTTCTTAGATCACAACCGTTGCATAAGCAGTGTATAGGATGTCATAAGACCGATTCCCAGTTAAGGATAAAATATTTCCATAACATTGAAAAGCGGAAATTTAAAAGTATCGATGCTTTGTTCTTTAAGTAAATTTTAAAA
>JAQICW010000338.1 GCA_027858355.1 Desulfobacula sp. | reverse complement strand
GCCATGGATGAAGGCAAATCCGTTGTTATAGACACGGCCGGGGATTTTATCGGGTTTGAGCTTTTATCTGCCAAAGGGGTATATAGAACAACATTAACAGTCCTTGAAGCCGGGAGTGTGTTTGCAGTACCAGACCAGGGTTTTTTAGCCTTTATCCAGGAAGATTCTGTTGCCGCGGCTTCTATTATGGCATCCTGGCAGGAGCATCTTGATAAAACAGCATCATTTGCAAAAAAAATAGAAGACATAAGTATTCCATACAATTTTTAATGGAGGTAGACGCTTGTACGGATTAGAAGCAATCAATGCCAACAATGGGTGGGCTATTTCCCTTGTCGGCGTAACAATAGTATTTTCAGGACTTGTCATGCTTTCCCTGGTGATAGCACAACTTCATAAGGTGCTGGCTTTGTGGGAAAACCCTTCAAAATTCAAGGCATTCTTTAAGGCAAAGCAACCAAAAAAGAAACCAGAAAAGCAACCAAAAGAGCAGCCAGAAATATTTGAGGACAAACAAATTTCTGATCATGCAATTTTCACGGAAAACCAACAAGAAGTTGCAAAACAATTTGCTCTTCTTGTGCGGACCATGGAAGATCATTTTTCATTGCCAAGGCTGCTTCACCTTGCCCAAATCAGTGATTTAAAAGATCCCTGTTCAAATCTGAATAAACTTCTTAAAACCAAGATAATTATCCCGGATGGCTCAGGATTTTTTATATGGGATAAAAACATGTTTGATAAAACCATTTCTTGATGGCATAGATCTTAAAAAAAATGACAAGTAAGAGGAAATAAAATGGATGCATTATTTATAGAATTTTATCACAACACAGGATTTTATCTGTGGGATTATCGTTATCTTCTTATGATCTGTATCGGGTTGGGGTTTATCTATCTTGGAATTGCAAAAGATTATGAACCTTTGCTCCTGGTGCCCATTGGATTTGGTATGCTCATGGGAAATATTCCTATATTTAAGGGACTGGGCTTAGGGATCTATGAGACTAATTCAGTTCTCCATTATTTATATTTTGGTGTTACCAAGGGTATTTATCCGCCTCTTATTTTTCTGGGGATTGGTGCCATGACAGATTTTTCCACACTTTTGGCAAGGCCTATTCTAATGCTTTTAGGCGCTGCTGCCCAGACAGGTATTTTTATAACATTCCTGGGAGCACTGGCCCTGGGCTTTGCGCCCAATGAAGCTGCTTCCATTGGAATTATCGGTGGGGCTGACGGCCCGACGGCTATCTTTCTTACGGCAAAATTAGCGCCGCATTTGATTGGTCCCATTGCCGTGGCAGCCTATTCATACATGGCTTTGGTTCCAGTGATCCAGCCGCCGATTATGAGGCTTTTAACAACCAGAAAAGAACGTCTGATACGAATGGAAGAACCCAGAGAAGTTACAAAAAGAGAAAAAATAATTTTTCCCATCGTTGCATTCCTCCTGTGCTGTTTTCTGGCCCCTGCTGCCCTGCCATTGCTTGGGATGCTTTGTTTCGGCAACCTCTTAAAAGAGGCTATTGTGACTGAAAGGCTTGCCAATACTGCAAGAAATGCACTCATTAATACTGCCACCATACTATTGGGGATTACAGTCGGGGCCAGTACCCAGGGAGATGTTTTCCTTACCCCAAGTTCCGTTGGAATTTTTGCCCTTGGAGCAGTCTCATTCGGTATCGCTACCGCATCAGGTGTTATTTTTGCTAAAATTATGAATCTGTTTTTAAAATCAAAAATCAACCCATTGTTAGGTGCTGCCGGTGTGTCTGCTGTGCCGGATTCAGCCCGGGTTGTCCAGATTGTCGGCCAGAAGGAAGACCCTACTAACTTTTTATTGATGCATGCCATGGCCCCTAATGTGTCCGGTGTTATCGGGTCAGCCATTGCTGCCGGTGTATTATGGAGTTTGATGGCTAAAATTTAATCCAGCCTCTTTAATCTTGACTATGATTTAATGTGTATGTATATATAAAGCGTACACATTAAATCAGGAGAAAAACATGCGAACCAATATTATTATAGATGACGATCTTATGAATGAAGCAATGCTGCTTACCAAAATAAAAACTAAAAAGGCAGTTGTTGAAACCGGCTTGAAATTATTGGTGCAATTAAAAAAACAGGAACACTTAAAAAATTTACGCGGTAAATTAAAATGGGATGGAGATCTTGATGCGATGAGGTTAGATCAGTGATATTGGTTGATTCATCCGTATGGATCGATTATTTTAACGGCAATTCCACATGGCAGACAGATTTACTTGATTCATATTTATCCAATGTTCCGATTGTTATGGGGGATTTAGTTTTTACAGAAGTTCTGCAAGGTTTTAAATCTGATAAAGATTTCAGGACAGCAAAGGCCTTCCTGAATGTGCTTCCATTCAGATCAATGGGTGGATATCAAATTGCTTTACAAAGTGCAAA
>JAQICW010000267.1 GCA_027858355.1 Desulfobacula sp. | reverse complement strand
ATCAGATACGGCATACCGCCGAATTTGACATATTTCCCAACTGCATCCATTGAATGATCCAGTTTATGGAAGAATAAAAATTCCTTGTATGAAAGGCTGCTGACCATAATTTCTACATATCTTCCGGCAAGAAAGGTAGATAGCTCGCCAGAGAGCAGTGTTGCGTTGCTGCCCGTGCAGAATATATCATAGCGCGGATTTTCATTCAGATCTCTTAAAGTTTTTTCAAAGGATTCAATTTCCTGGACTTCATCAATCATAACCACATTTTTACAGGTTTTGTCTGTTTTTTGAATAATATGGTGATAAAGGTCTTTGTAGTCTTTCAGGTCGTCAAATTCCAGTTTTTCCTTATCAATAAAAATGATATTGGTGTTTGGCTCAGCTATTTTCAGCATTTCTCTGATTTGCTTCATCAGATAGCTTTTTCCAGTTCTCCGCTGTCCCGTTAAAACTTTAATGATATTTTGCCCGACATAGGGCTTTATTTTGTTTAGATAATAATTTCTTGGTATTATTTTAATTATAATGAAACTAACTGGCATTTGCGGAGCTTAGACAGGAGTCTCTGGTGTATGCGCGCCGGGCCGTGTTCCTTGCCTCATCTTCCGTCAATTGTCTCAGGCCGATGGCTTTTTTTGAAAAATATTTAGTTTAAGTTTCTTTTCCACTTTGTGCCCAAACTGGGATTTTGTTATTATTCTAATCAAATAAACAATCAGCCATAAAATAAATATGGGTAAGAAAATGGTGCTGATAATGAATACCATTATCAGGGAAATAAAATTTTCAAACAGGTTAGGAACTTCTATTTTCAGCCAGAGTTGAAACTCTTTGAATTTAGCCCCCAAGTCTCCCAGCGCAGCAATTGCTTTTTTAGTTTTGCTGAAGAACCCGTTCTCAGCCTGGCTTTGTTCTTCTTGAGAATCCTCCATTGATATTTCCTCAACAGGGGTTCTTTTTTTTATTTCTTTAAAAATTGTTTTTATATTATCAACGGACTGGTTATACTTATTTTTTAAATGATAATCATATATCCAATTGTTAATGGCGACTTCTGCCGGAATAATAAATCGTAAAACAACGGCCAGTAAGACCAGATGTTTGCCTATGGCTAATATATTTATGGGAAGATATTTATTTAGCCACAGCCCTGTCAGCCACATGAACAAACCAGGTAACAATATAAAATTAATAATGGAGTCTGGGAATAATCTTATAAAGAATTCCTGAATTCCAATAGATGCCATTGCTGCAAGTAAAATCCATGAGAACCTCTCCACAAGATCATTTAAAGGATCCAGCCATTCAAAAGGGCTAAAGGTGATAGTCCCAACAACTTCGAATCCGATATCAATTTCCTGAAGAACGGAAACAAGGGCATTTGTGGCTCGACACAACCCATACGCGATGGTCGCCCTTTTAAGGGTTTGATCAAGATATTCAATACACCTTTGGTCAATACTTGTTACGCTGGGGCTGTTAAAACTGATATTCCGGATGGGGGTAATCAAAACGCAGGAAATGATTAAAACAATGAAAAGTGATTTCATTATCGCTGGCATATCAGCAATAAATAATTTCTGATTATCGAGTACTTCATTATTCATATTTATCCATTCTTAAATAATTTTAATAACAAAAACGAATTCCTGAATACCGATAAAATCAAACATAGTAAAAAAATAATGTTGTGTAAACAATAATTTAAGCTATTTCTTGACAATATATTGTGTATCAGTATTATTCAGAAAAATATAATATAATGAGGAATACAAAATGAATAAAAAAATAGGGTTTACCTGTGCTTATACACCCGTCCCTTTAATCGAAGCTGCGGGATTTTCCCCTTACAGGATTTTTCCTGAAACAAAAGCCCCGGACCAGGCAGGACACCTGCTTCATGATAATTTGTGCCCCCATGTCAAAAAAGTGCTTGACCGGGCCCTTGCTGATGATCTGCCAAAACTTGAAGGGATGGTTTTTATTAATTCCTGTGATACCATGCGGCGGCTGGCCGATGCATGGAAGGAAGCAAGACCTGATGATAAAATCATCCTGATAGATCTTCCTTCCGAGACAGACAGATTAAGTCTTGATTTTCTTTCAAAAGAGTATGAGCGCCTTTCCACAACTCTTTTCAAATGGAATAATGAAACCCCTTCCCCGGAAATAATATCAGGCAGAATAAAAGAAAAAATCTCCTTATGGAACCTTGTTGCTGCCTCCGTTAAAAAAATTGAAAAAAAAATGTCGCAAGATTTTTTCCCGGGATATGCTTCCGGACTCCAACAAATCATAAATACGGCAGCCACAGAGTCAACAGATCATGCCCTTGCAATGGCGCAAAACAAAATTGAGCCTGAACAACCTGCCAAAGCCGGCCTGTCTCCTGTTTTTGTTTTTGGGAATCTTTTGTTTGATCCAAAGGTGTATGATCTTTTTGAAGACTGGAACATGCATGTGACTGGAACTGATTTCTGCACCTCATCACGATTTATCACACCTGTTGACACAAGTTTAGACGATAATATCTTCAGATGCCTGGCTGTCTCATATCTTAAGCAGACACCCTGTGCCAGAACCATGGATACTACAATACCAGGCAGCATTGCACAACGGATCGTTGAACAGGCAAAAAAAAGCAATGCAAAGGGCGTAATCGGGTTTACATTAAAATTCTGTGATCCATATCTTGCCAGGATTCCAATGATCAGACAGGCCCTTCAAAAAGAATCCATTCCCTTCCTTATGCTGGAAGGGGACTGCACCACAGGCTCCATGGGACAACAACAGACAAGAATCGAAGCGTTTACTGAAATGCTGGAGGTATAATCATGATGTATGAACATTTTGACAATACTGTAAAAGGAATAAAAGAAAAACTCGACCAGGAGCCAGAAGGCATCAATGCCAGGAAAAAATATGTGCTTGAATTGTCCAGGCTGGGAAAAAAGCTTTATACCAAAGATGAAATCATTGCCTGGTGCGGTGTGACAGCTCCTTTTGATCTTCTCAGCGCCATGGGGGTAACCTCCTGTTTTGTTGAATTTGTCGGTGCCATGCTCGCCTCCACCCAGACAGCAGGTTATTTTTTTGAAGAAGCCGAAGACTCTGGATTTGCAACAGATTCATGTGCCTATCACCGGGCGGTCATGGGCGCCGTATTAAAAAACGCCATGCCAGAACCTGATTTCATTATAGGAACCAGCAGCCCCTGTACAGCCGGTCTTGCCATTGTGGAAAATTTTGCACACCAGTATAAAAAAGACTTTTTTGTTTTAAATGTGCCCCAGAATTATACAAAAGATACAATAAAATTTCTTGCAGCCCAGATTGAAGAAATGACCCTTTTTGTGTCTGCTCATACAAAAAGGACATTGTCAAAGGAAAAACTTGGCATTGCCCTGGAAAATTTTAACCGGTCAAGCACGCTTTTAAAAGATATCTATGATCTTGCCAAGACAAAACCTTCTCCCGTTGACAACAGGCTTTTAAGGGATTTCGGTACGGTAATAACCCTTATGATGGGGACACAAAAGGGAGTTGACATCTGCCAGTCATTTAAAGATGAATTAAATCACAGGATAAAATCGGGCTGGCATCATGCCTCCAAAGAAAAGTCAAGACTCATGTGGCTACAGAACAGGATTCAGCACCCCTTTCCCATGGATGAGATGCTGGATGATCTTGGGGCAAAAATTGTAGTTGATGAACTCAATAATGTAACCTGGGGACCAATGGATCCGGACATTCCCTTTGAAAGCATTGCAAAGAGAATGATTTCTATTCCCTTTAGCATGGGCACATCTGAAAGGATCAGACTGATGCAGGACCTTGCCCGGGACTATCAGATTGATGGGGCCATTAACCCCTGTCACTGGGGATGCCGCCAGGGAACC
>JAQICW010000265.1 GCA_027858355.1 Desulfobacula sp. | reverse complement strand
TGGTTCAATATGGCTGCCATGCCTTAAGGCCTTTTTCAATCACAGGATTTGATGATCCCTTTGCACCAACAATTTTTGAAGCCCTGGTAAATATCACGGGACTTAAAACCATTGAATGGCCAAAAAGTACTGAGTGTTGCGGAAATCCCATTTATGAGACCAATAGAAAACTGTCCTTGAAAATGCTTGAGTCTAAATTAAAAGCTGCATCTGATTCAGGAGCAGCCTATATTATAAATGCCTGTACCCATTGCCAGATACAATACAATGTTATGGACATGGAACAAGAATTAAAAAAAATCCATATCATTCCCATAGTTTTCACACAAGTTCTTGGAATGGCAATGGGTTTAACAAAAAAAGAATTGGGAATAAACGATCCCCATGTTTTTGATTTTTAGTGAATCTGAAAAAAAGAAGGAATCTGAATGCCAGATGGATACAAGCAAGTGTTAGCGTTTTTATTTTTCTTCTTCTTTCAATTCTTTTACAGGCATACTGATGGTAAATTTCGTACCTGAGCCAAATACAGATTGAATAGAAATATTGCCATTATGCTGGTCAACGTATTTTTTGACATTTGATATTCCATAACCAGTGCCTTTAATACCGGTTTTATAGGAACCTGTTGCATCCTTGTCTCCCTTTAGTGTGAAAGAAGGTATGAAAATAATTTTCAACTGTTCTTCCTGGATTCCACATCCATTATCATCAATTTCAAAGCAGATCTTATTATCAATACAATCAGTCCTGATTATTATTCTGGGATGCTCACTTTTACTTGTGGCATGGATGGAGTTTTGTATCAAATTTATAAGGGCATGCTCGATCATGCCCGGATCAGCGAACAATTCCGGTACTACTGTCTTATATTCCCTGATAAGTTCAATTCCTTCCAGATCTTTTTTCAATAGATTGATAACAAGATCAATTTTCTCATTAATTCTGAAAAATTCCTGCCTGGGCTCCTGATCTCTGGCAAAGGCTACCAGATTTTTTATTAACTCTTTGCCTCGCATGGTTTCTTTATGAATTAACTCAAATGCTTTTTCTGTTGCAGCATCCTTACAATCCATTTTTGCAAGCTCAATATTACCCATAATAATCATCAGCATATTATTAAAATCATGGGCGATTTTTCCTGCTATCTGTCCAACCAATGCCATTTTTTCATGTTCAGCTGAAATTTTTTGAGCCTTTATTTTTTCTTCTTCAGCCTTTTTAAGTTCCGTAATATCATGGGCAACGACCCTTGCGCCTATCAACTTCCCATTTTTATAAATAAAATCATTGTTTAAAAATGCATTTAATTGTTGGCCATCTTTTTTAATAATATTGTATTCAACATTGCCAGCCAGATTTTCTCCTGTAGAAAGTTTTTCAAGTCTTTCCATATATAAGTTTTTACTGTCTTTTGTTAAAAGATCCAAAGGATTCATGGATAAAAATTCTTTTTCTGAATAACCCGTATTTTTGCACATAAATTGATTCACATTAATGAATCTAAGTTTTTCTAAATCAATTTCAAAAATTCCTGATGGGGCATTCTTAAAAAGGTATCTGTATTTTTTCTCACTTTCCATTAATGCATCTTGCGTGCGTTTGTGGTCAATGGCAATGGCTATCTGATCAGAGACCACTGAAAGCACCTGCAGATCATTTTCCTCGTAAATATTTGGATCTAAGTAGTTCTGGGCCGCTACCACTCCAATAACCTCTTCTTTAACAATTAAAGGCGCTCCCATCCAGATCAGTGGCAGTACACCCCGTACACCATTTTGGCTTGCCCGTTTTTCAAGCTGCTTTTTTTTCATTAAAACAGGCCTGCGTTGGGAAGCAACTAAACCAGTTAAGGAACCATCAGTATCAAAATTTGTGATTGGTAAAAAATCGTCATCCACAGTATCCACGAAATATGGGAAATGCAGGGTACGTTCTTTGATATCCACAAGCGCAATAAAAAAATTGGTCACATCCATGATATTGCCTAATGAATTATGGATGGATACATAGAGATCTTTAAGATTCGGGGTGGTATTCACTGCATTTGAAATATTAAACAATGCTTTATTAATATCCTTGGCACGCTTGCGATCCGTGACGTCCAGCATGGTTCCAGTTGCCGCAGCCCGACCCTTATAAAGGGTAGAAGATCCATAAATTTCGATATGGATCATTGCACCGTTTTTCTTTATTCCTCTGAACCCGTATTGAAGAAAGGGGACTTCTCCAGCCTCCCTTCTCCGGAGCTGTTCGTCAACTAATGCCAAGTCATCTGAATGGACGAGTTTGCTAAAATGCATTTTGTTCAGGCACTCTTCAATGGTATAGCCAAAAATATCAGCAAATTTTGGATTTACATAAACAAAGTACCCGTCTTGAATAATATAAATTCCTACAAGTGCCTGTTCTGAAAACTTTTGGAATATTTCTTCGAATTCTTTTTCTTTCATCTTATTTTCCATCTTATTTTCCATATTATTTTCCATCCATCACTTCACGTATCTTCTGGTCAAGATCCTTCATTACAATCGGCTTTAATAAAAAACCCTTAATACCTATAGATTCAGCCTTTTCTTCAGACATGACTTCACTGAATCCTGTGCAAAGCAATACTGGAATATCAGGGCGTATTTTAATCAGTTCAGCCGATAGTTTATCCCCGGACATATTTGGCATTGCCATATCAGTGATGACAAGATCAAATTTGTCAGGGTCAGCCCTTAAAGCTTCAAGGGCTTCAAGGCTGCTGCTACGTGAAGTAACTTGATACCCCAGACGCTCCAGCAATCGTCTTTCCATTATAAGGATCGCTTCTTCATCATCCACGAGCAGAATTTGCTCTTTTCCACCCTGTATGTGTTTTTCAGTTTGAAATTTTGGTTCTTCAAAAAAACTCTTTTCAACTGGGAAAAAAACATTGAACTCAGTACCTTTACCAGGCTGGCTTATAACTTGAATATCACCATTCATGTTTTTAACAATACCATGAACCACAGAAAGCCCCATTCCAGTACCTTTGCCTATTTCTTTGGTGGTAAAGAATGGGTCAAAGATTTTTTTTATTAAATCTTTATCCATGCCTATGCCTGTATCAGCTATGGTTAAACAGGCATAGAGCCCTGGTTCTATATCAGAATTTATCAGGTCAGAATTTATCTCAGGTTTCCCAAATTCAATTTCTTTCAGACTGACTTTCAGTTCCCCGCCTGTTTCTTCTATGGCATGATAAGCATTGGTTGAAAGATTCATTACAATCTGGTGAATTTGCGTTGGATCAGCTTTAATCACACCGCAGTCATCATCGATATCCTGTATAATTTCGATGGTTGCAGGGATTGTAGATCTTATAAGTTTTAATGCTTCCTTTATAATCGGCTGCATTTTCATAAATTTCAATTCACTGCTGTCTTGCCGGGAAAATGTGAGAATCTGTTTTACCAGATTTTTTGCCCTCAAGGCACTTGTATAAATTGCCTGAAGACTAGCCAGAGATGAGCTGTCTTGAGTGGTATCCATTAAGAGCATCTCTGCATACCCTATAATAGGAAAAAGAATATTATTAAAATCATGAGCAATACCGCCGGCAAGGGTGCCAATGGATTCCATTTTTTGGGATTGTGCGACCTGGTCCTGAAGCTGTTTGACTTTTTTCCTTGATAAAATTTTTTCCGTCACATCCCTGCCAATGCCACTGATGTATGGCTCACCATTATCTGGTTTGACCAGGGAACTTTTATATTCAATATAAAATTTTTCCATATTTTTCTTGAAATAACAGGAGATGCCCTCATGATATCCCTGGTTTTTGATCTTTTCCATATACTGGCTGATAAAATCAGACTGAAATGCAGGCTTCATGAAATCAGCTGGGATGCGGCCCAGAAGCTCATCCATATCATAGCCAAAAAGCCTGCACATGGATGGGTTTACAGAAGTAAAAACTCCTTTAAGATCCTGTGTATAGACAAGATCCGTTATAGAATCAAAAAGTCCACGAAATTGTTGTTCTGATTTTATCAGTGCCAGCTCAATCTTTTTTTTATCATCAATATCCCGACCTACTGCAACAATCATCTCGACCTGATTGTCTTTATCCAGAATAGCCGTGTTCAGCCAGGCCTGCCAGCGAAAGCCATCTTTTGTCAAGGCGCGCCCCTCAAGATGAGCCGTATAGGGAGGTTTAAAAATGCTTTTAATGGCTTGTTTCAAATTATCCTGATCATCTTCGTGGATTAGAGGCATAAAGGTTTTGCCGAGCAATTCCTTTCGGGTTTTCCCAAATGTATTGCAATAGGAGGGGCTGACAAATTGAAAGAGTCCTTCCCGATCAAATTTTACGATCATATCTGTCTGGTTTTCAACAAGAAGGCGGTATTGCTCTTTAGTCTTTTCCAAAGCAGACTCAGCCTGTTTTCGAATTGTCAGCATCTTGTTGGTTATCTCTGCTATATCTTTGAATTCCCGGAAACGAAGATCATCCGGGTTTATGACAATTGCAGATGTGGTTGCATCTTTTAAAGAAAATGAAAAGGTTTCAATCTCTTTTGTGATTTTATTGGATATCCGTTTTGACCAGAAGTAAACCAGACATAATAACACTGTCAGGATCAATAAACTCTGGAGGATTCTTTTTTGAAGTCCAATCATTAATGCTGTCTTATTTCCTAAAATAGTTTCTTCAATTGTATCAAGATAAACACCGGCACCAATGGTCCATTCCCACTCCGGGATTCCTTTAACAAATGAAATTTTGGGTGATGGAACCTGTGTGTTTAATTTATGCCAGGAATAATAAACAAATCCGCCTGCTGGATTCTCAACCTCTTTTATCTGTTCCTGGATAATTTTAACACCATTGGGATCAGTCAAATCCCAGATATTACCGGAACCCATAGTGATTTCGCCATTGGAAAAAAGAGAATAGCCTTTATAGGTACTGCCGAAAAAATATCCATCAATACCAAATCTTAAATTTATCAGACGATTCAGAACTTCATCCTGGATCTGTTTTTTTGCTTCATCAAGATATTCTCCTGCACCAAAATACCAATCCAATGGTTCAAAATATTTTACAAAAGATATTTTTGGATAGCTTATGGAGGGATCTTTGTCAGGTTTTGTCCAGAAGTGTTTAACAAAACCCTCGCTTTTACTCTTAATAATTTTTATTTCATCTTGAATTACAAAATTGCCCTTGGAATCCTGTAATGCCATGAGATTTTCCCCTTCAAATTGGGGTCTGACAGGGTATAATTGTTCAATCCCTTCCATTGAAACAGCAAAATAATATCCCCGGCCATCATTAAATCGGATGGGTCTTAAAACGTCCTTGATCATTTTTATAATTTCAGGAATATCTTTTGAATCAGCGTTTTGCCTATAGATATTCAGTGCTATATCATGGGCTTCATAAACCCGATCTTTAAGTGCAAGCTCAAGTTTTTGCTCAGATTGTATCCTCATGTCGTTGATATAATTTACAACACCCGACACTTCTTTTTTTATTATTATTTTTTGGGATTGGACATGGTCTGAGCGTAAAGATTCTGATTCAGACTTAAAATTGGAATATTCATAATGTATCCAGATTGCGCACCATAAACCAATAGAAACAAAGACGATAAGAATCATTTTATTCAAAAATTCAGTTTGTATACCTGACTTATTTTTCCACATGATAAATAAAACCCCTTATTGATAAATCTCTTTTGAAGCACTGTTTCTGAATGAAGGACAAATTCTCTGGTTAACTGGTTTCTTGCTTTGTTTCCATTGGCAATTGAGGAAATAATACTTCAAATACAGTGCCTTTACCAGGTTTACTTTCAACAGGTTTACTTTCAACTCTGATGGCTCCGTTGTGATGCTTGACAATTCCATATACCACTGCAAGTCCCATATCTGTTCAGTCTTATATTCTCCATGGCCCTGCCTCTTTTGTTAACATAGTTGTATTATCCCTTAAGTTTTCATTAAATCTTCAATGGTACAGGGTCGTCTTGAAATAGTTTCCAAAATAGCAGATTAATTCTTCTTCAACAAGGGCACTATGGC
>JAQICW010000329.1 GCA_027858355.1 Desulfobacula sp. | reverse complement strand
AAAATAAAAGAGAAGTATAATTGCCGTAAAATTTTCCTTTTTGGTTCCTACGCCGCCGGAAGAGAACATGAATACAGTGATATTGATATTGCAGTTGTGCTGAAGGATTATGACAATATCATGGATATACAATTGGAATTGATGAGATTGACACGCAAAATTGACAGCAGACTGGAGCCACATCCTTTCAGAGAAAAAGAGTTTAATCTGACAGATCCAGTTGCAAGTGAAGTTTTAAAATATGGATATCGAATTGATACGCAGGAACTTTAATATCACGATGACAGCATGTGAATAATAAAAAAGGATACTTGATGAAGGATAAGGTGTTTATTGAAGAGCAGTTCCCGGTGTCCAAAGTTTCAAAGGAAAGCTATAAGGAACGAAAAGCTGGGGCAGGTCAGACATTGACAGGGCTTGGTAAATGGTGGGGACGAAAACCTTTGATATTGATCAGAGCTTCCATCATTGGCATGCTCATGCCTGTATCTGACAACCCTGCAAAAGATCGTGAAATATTTTTAAAAATACTTACCATGGATGATGAAGGGTTGTGGCAGCGAAGGTCAAAATCCATACCAGGTAAAGTTGTTCAAGCCATGCTTTCAAAAACAGAATGGCAGGATCTTATAACAGATAAAAAAGGAGATGAAAAACATTTCTGGTCCACAGGATTAAGCCGGGAAGAGAAGGAAGCCATACTTAAAAAAATATTTAACAGACTCTCCTATGATGAAAAACTGACCTATTGTGATCGCCCGGAACAGATTGAGGGACCGAATCCCTCTGCCTGGCATGCAATTAATGCTCACCTTGGAACAAATGCCAAAAATTTACAGGAACTTGTGGCTCAACTGGGCACAAATCGTTTTGGGCATATCCCAAAAGTCGGGGATTGTTTTTGTGGCGGGGGTTCCATTCCCTTTGAAGCTGCAAGGCTTGGGTGTGAAGCATTTGGATCTGATCTCAATCCCGTGGCTGCCATGCTGACCTGGGCATCAATTCATTTGATCGGCGGAGGGGAAAAAGTACAGAAAGAAGTGACCAAAGCCCAGAAGAAAGCCTATGAAGCAGCTGACAGACAGATCAAAGAATGGGGAATTGAGCATAATGAAAAAAAATGGCGCGCTGATGCTTATCTGTATTGTGTTGAAGCCATATGTCCTGCCACAGGCCTGATGCTACCCCTTGCCCCTTCCTGGGTAATCAGCGAGAAATATAAAGTGTGCGCAGTCCTGAAACGCAATGATCCCATAAAAGGGTATGATATTGAAATCATAACCGATGCTGACAAGGAAACCATGGCAGAGGCCAAATTGGGGACTGTCCGCAATAACCGCTTGATCTGCCCGGAAACAGGTGAAGAGTTTTCCATTTCAGGAATCCGGGGTGACCGGGTAGTTGATGGAAAAAGAATTCATGGATTAAGGCTGTGGGATAAGGATGATCTTGTTCCACGACCTGATGATATTTTTCAGGAAAGACTCTATTGTGTCAGGTGGGTAGAAACATATTGGGGAGAAAATGCTAAAGGAGAACAGATTGAAAAAACAAGACGGCATTATTTTTCTGTAACTGAAAGTGATTTAAAACGTGAAAAACAAGTGTTTGAACTGCTTCTGGAAAAATATGAAGAATTTCAGACAAAGGGGTATATTCCCAGCAGAAAAATTGAACCGGGCTATAATACCGACCAACCAATTAGAGAACGTGGATGGACCCACTGGCATCATTTGTTTAATCCACGGCAGCTATTACTCAATGGCACTATATTGGATAAATTAAGTTATGCGGAAAAACATCTAAACCCAAAAATTGTGTTTTTTATTATTGCACCATATTTAGGCGATTTTAATTCAAGACTTTGCATGTGGAGGAGTGACATGCAAAAGTCGGGAGGAGCAGGCGCTATTGATCATGTGTTTTATAATCAGGCACTAAACACAATATATAACTCACCTGCAAGAGGCTTAATAAATTTAGAGAAAGTGATTAAACGAAAATATCCAACTTATGAAGTAAGCAAAAACTGTAATATTGTAGTGACTGATGCTCATACAACGACGGCAACAAACGACTTATGGATAACAGATCCTCCGTATGCTGATGCAATTAATTATCATGAACTTACTAACTTTTTTATTGCCTGGTATAATAAGCAGTTAGTTGAATCATTTCCAAGTTGGTATGCCGATACTAAAAAAGCTTTGGCAGTTCGGGGGACCGGAATTGAATTTAAGCAATCGATGGTAGAAATTTATGAAAATTTGAATTTGTTAATGCCAATGAATGGTATACAAATGGTGCTGTTCACCCACCAAAATGCTTCTGTCTGGGCAGATCTCGCAATGATTTTATGGGCAGCCGGACTTAAAGTTACCGCAGCCTGGACAATTGCTACAGAAACTACATCAGGGCCCAAAAAAGGTAATTATGTCCAGGGCACGGTTCTTCTGATTCTCCGCAAGCGGTTATCTGATAAAACAGTTTTCCTTGATGAAGTTTATCCTGAAATCGAAGATGAAGTGTGCAGTCAGCTTGATCAAATGATGGAACTTGATGATAAAGATGATCCCAATTTTGGTGATACTGATTACCAGCTTGCGGCCTATGCAGCGGCATTGAGAGTGCTGACCCAATACAGCGATATTGAAGGTCAGGATAT
>JAQICW010000204.1 GCA_027858355.1 Desulfobacula sp. | reverse complement strand
CAATTAGAATTCCCGTATTTCTTTTCTCTTAACAATTTTATTTTATAGAAAAAACTTGCAATAATATTTTTGTGATATATTTTATTTTTATCCTTTCGGAGGACAGGGCAACGCTGGGGAGCGACCCGAGCGCCGAAAGGATGACCGAAGTATGAGGGCCGCATTTCAGGATGCGGCCTCTTACTTTTTTATGATCTCATACTTTGGTCTATCATGCGTAAAACCCCGGGGGGTTGGGGGCTGGCCCCCAATTAAAATGGCAAACTTCCTTTTTATTCATACCAACCTGTCCGCCTGTGCGTCAGGCCCTGCTGGGATAATATTCGGGCAATTGTCCTTTCAGACGGCAGAGAGCAAAGAGGATGAAATTCTTCTAATCTCTTGAGAATCGGTTTAGGGCCACAGGGTCGATCCCGGTTATATAATTCCAAACGTACCGACACGACAGCTACTTCAAGTTCCTGTTTTGTCAACTTCTCTTGCTTGTAATCAATGGATGTATTCATTTGCTTTTCCTCTTTTCGTTTTTAGCCTGCTCCATGCGATAGCTGTCTACGTTTAACTCCAGAATGATGCTGTGGTGAACCAACCGGTCAATAGCTGCTGCAGTTGTCATGGGGTCTTTAAAAATTTGCTCCCATTTGGAAAACGGCAGATTGCTGGTGATCATCAGGCTGCTCTTTTCATACCGGTCTGCCATAAAAGTAAACAATACTTCCATCTCTTCACGGCTTTGCTGGACATATCCGATGTCATCAACGATAACCGCATCATATCGGGACAATTTTTTAAGCTGTTTGCTCAATTCCAAATCCCGCTTAGCAATCAATAAGTCCTGCACCAATTGACTGCACGAGATAAAAAGAACGCGTTTTCCCCGTTCAATTAGGGCATGACCGAAAGCACATAACAGATGGGTTTTACCGCTTCCCGGATTTCCGAAAGCCAATATATTTTCACAACGACTCAAAAAAGAACCACTGGTTAAAACATTCAAATGGGTGCCCACTCTGGCCGGCAGTCTCTTTTTGTCAAAATTGTCAAATGTTTTAGATGGTGGCAGTTTGGAATCGCGAAGATTGCGTGCGACACGATTTCGCTGGCGGGCGTCGCATTCCAGTCTTAAGAGTTCTAAAAGATACTGTTCGTAACCCCACGATTCCTTTCTCGCCTGATCCGCGGTCCCTTCATAACTATGGCGAATAGCGGGCATGTGAAGCTGTTTAAGATAATCCATAATTTCTTCTTGTGGGTTCAGCATTGGGCCACCTCCTGCAACAACTGGTCATAACTTCTCAGATTTACAGGTGAGATATGGATATCTGTGGCAACCGGAATCGGCTCTTTGGACAGGACCAGTTTCCTGACTTGGTTTTCGGTAATATCCATGTTTTGATCAAGCAACAGACGCAGAGCATCATCCACAGCCACCTCACTCTCATGGGCAGCCAAATGTAAAATATTTAAGTATTGTCTGGCTGCGACGGAAAGAACATGTCGCTTTTTCAAACTGTCATAGGCAATGCGGAAGCGGCTTGTAGGGAAGAGTTCGTCACGATAACGATAGTTTTCAAACGCACCGGGCTTTCGAACCAGACTGTCAATAATGTGCCGGTAATTGATGGCGGATTTACTCTCTCCCCGCAACCGTGGCAATGTATCAACTTGTTTTTGTCCATACCATATCTCCAGGTGGTCAATATATGAACGTACCTCGATGCGTTCACCTATCAGACGGCTGTCTACCGAATAAACGTTGTGTTTGGCCCGGATCGTACTACTGGGTCCAACTTTCACCATTTCTTTTTTACATGACTCAATCCGTTGCATCGGCAACCGGCGCAGAACCGCCTGCTCCTCTGAAAAACGAGTTTTTCGTCCGGCATTCAACTGATTAAAAAGGTAGTGTAAAAACTGTTCATATTCATTTCGATCATTAAAGTCGCTTCTTCCTCTTAAAAGCAACGCCTGTTCCATCGCCTTTTTGAAACGATAATGCCGCTGTTCTACGTCACCGTTCTCATGGGGGCTGGAAGGATTTGTTTTGCAGCCATTTATTCTATAGTGATTTAAAAGATCCTTGTAACTCCGGGTAAATTCTTCCGGATGACCGGTTTTGTTAACTGCTGTGGTCAGACGGTCGGTGCGATGTTTTTCAGGCACGCTGCCTAATTCCCACAGGGCATTTTGCAGCCCCTGGCTCAGACTTTCAAAACTCTCCGAGAAGCATATGGTTCCCGTTTCCCAGTTGGAGTAAGTTAAAACAAAATGATAAATCAAATGATCAAATGCCAATCCGGCAATGGTGATGCCTAATTTGTTCATGTGGGTAAAATCCGATTGGCATAGTTCACCGGGATGATGAATCTGAGTAAAAAAGACTTCTTTGGACGGGCCCTCTGATGCCCGCCAGGTTTTGATGCGCCTTTGCAAAGTACGAAGCTGACCATCTTCAAATTGGCCGGGAAATCTCCGTTGAAAATATTCGAATATGGATTTTGCTTCCAAGCCCGAATTGATTTCCAGCATGATTTTGATTTCATCCCAGGTGTCTTCAAACGGATCTTTGCGTGTTCGCCAGGTATGATCCTGTTGCACTTCACTGGGCAGTTTTCCCAGCTTATGATACTTGCGGGCGGTCTTTTCATCCATCCCTGCTTTCATTGCTGCAATCCCGAAATTCTTTTCTGTCTGTATCAATTTAAATAACCTCCTTACCTGTTGGTCCTTAACCATTCAAATATCTCCTTTTCTGTCGGTTTGAATGGTCTTACCAATTTTTTTTTAGGTTTTAAATTTCGGGAATTTTAATTGTCGTCAGGCAGGTATTATAATTGACGCTGATCATGTCTCTATGCTGCATTTGTTTTTGGTTTTCCAGTCCTTCAACCTGTGTGGTCTCTTCCAAACCATGGCTTGCTGACCACATAATTTCTCAAGGACAGATATTACAATGTCACAATAAACTTAACAGCATAACTACCCGTATCTCCAGTAATAAGCCCATAGGCGCCCACACCATCGCCTCTATCTTTGATTTCAAAGTAGAGTGTGCTGCCATAAAGACCCACAATTTTGGCGTTATAGAGTTCTAAGACATTCTCATAGTTTTTGATAATCTCTTTTCTTGAAATGCTATTATCGACCTTGGAGCCACTCATAATATTATAATTTCTCACCTCCAAATGCCCTTTAACCTCTTTTAGTTCCCGCTTCTCTGAGTAAGGTTGGGTGTATTGGATGTTTAGAGCGCTGTCGTTATAACTATACTTACTTTCCAACACTGAATTTGGCAAAGGTTTGATAAAGTCTATTGTGATGATCGCTTTTTCATTGCCGCCACTCACTTTATGAAGCTCGACGCGTCTATTCTTAGCTCTTCCCTCATCGCTCTCATTGGATGAGATAGGATTCGTTTCACCAAACCCTTTTGAGGTTAACCTTGCACTCTCGATACCTTCTGCCTCTATTGTCTG
>JAQICW010000180.1 GCA_027858355.1 Desulfobacula sp. | reverse complement strand
ATATCCTCATACACAAAAAAAGACTACAAACAATTTTTTAAAGATTTTTTCACCCTGGCCCATAAAAACGCAAAACCAACAACAACCCTGGCTTTCCTCAATGCTGACTGGCGTGATTTTGAATCCACACCAGCTGCAGAAGAAAAACCTGATAAAGCAATCACAATATTTGACTACCACAGCCTTTTATCAGAAACGGGATGGAAAACAATCTTTCGCATAGAATGCCCCCTGTCCTCTGAACGCCTGACCGGGAACCAGGTACAGAAAATGCAGGACAAACGCATCCTCGGCACCATCGGAAGAACCCTTTTGATCGCTAAGAAAATCTAAGGTGCCAGACCCAATTTCATGAAAATTGCCCCCATTGCCAGGTCATTTGATAATCAAAGCAGGATAAACTATAAAATAGTCCATATTGCCAGACGTGCTTTTCAATCCAACCCTAAATTAACATCTTCTGAAATCGGCAAGGCAATCGGCAGAAGTTATAACGAATCTATTGATGGATATATCTGCTTAATTCTCGGTAGAAATTCTGATGAGACCCAAATGCGTATAGATAAAGAGTGGATTCATTTACTTCATATGCAAGCAAAACAAGATTATTTCCAAATTTGTACTTGTAAACTTGGACACCCTGCAAATCACCAGATTTAGCGCTACCAATTGCAGGATCTTCCATTATAGTTCTTATGGCATCGTCAAGTTTTTTAATTTGATTTTTCTTAAGTTTCTTTTTTTGTCGTGCAAAGAGTGGTGACTGAATTACTTCAGTAATTTGACTCATGATCATTCTCCAAATACATATGGAGTACCCTGCCCAGATTTAATTTGCTCTTTCCCGATTAAAATATCTTGAATCATTGGTAGTGGAAGATCAGGATTGTCTTCTACAATTTGACCAATTTTTGCCCAATACTCTATTTGACCGGCTATTGACCGTTTAAATACTTTTGACTTAATTTTTGCTTTTGCAACTAAATCGTCTGAAATCTTAACTGCTGTAGACATAATGCCTCCTATTTAATTATTTTGTTTAATATGGTTTTATTTTATTACCTAAGGTTTCATATTGCAACCTATTGTTTTAAAAAGTTATAAAATATCACTATGATATTATTCAATATAATTTGTCGGATTGTCGGCTGATAAATAATTGTTTTTAAAAAGGATATTGCAGTAATCATAGACTAAAAAGCGCTTAGGATGTACTTTTTAAAACCAGTTTTTATACCACGGCCATTGAAAGTGGGGTTCACCTGTTAAGATGCATGGCGTATATTGAGTTGAATATGTTATTTCTTCAGGAGCTCAAATCATACCGGTTGAAGTTAAAGCAGGTAAGACAGGACGTTTAAAATCTCTGCACCAGTTCATAAAAGGTAAAAAATGATTTGACGTCATACATTATGTTTGTTAAACATAATGTATGACAAACATATATAGAAACTTTGAAGAATGTCACGTTTTGCAAAGCCGCATTAATTTTATCGGACTGAGGACAACATGAGATTGCATTTTATGAACAGGACGCGGGAAATCACTAAACTCACAAGTGTATTAGGCTCTCCTGATCCCTCATTGGTTGTAATTTATGGACGACGACGATGCGGCAAATCAACCCTGCTGCAACATGTTGCGAAAAAAACAGATATTTATTTCCTTGCTGATCAGCAAGAGTCTCCTCTGCAAATTCAAAGTCTTGCTATAGAGATAGGTAGAACAATCCCTGGTTTCGGACAGGTAAACTATCCTTCATGGGAAGTCTTGTTGTCGGTTCTGCAACATCAGGCTAAAAAGGGTACAACGCTGATTATAGATGAATTTCCCTATCTGGTCCAGAAATCCCCGGAATTGCCAAGCATCATCCAGAAATTAATTGATAATCAACAAAATAAAATAAACATCATAATTTGCGGGTCTTCACAAAGGATGATGCAAGGTCTGGTTCTTGACTATGCCGCACCGTTATACGGCAGGGCCGCAGAAATTATCAAGGTTCGGCCCCTTGAGCCGGGATGGATAAAACAAGCCTTGTCCCTCAACTATATTGAGGCTGTTGAGGCGTATTCTGTCTGGGGCGGAGTGCCCAGATACTGGGAACTTGCAAAAACTTACCAAAACCAGGAAGAAGCCTGCAAAGAACTTGTCCTGGATAGAGATGGCATTCTTCACAGCGAGCCCATGCGTCTTCTGATTGATGATATGCGCGGCGCAAGCCAGCCGCATTCACTTCTTACTTAAATTGCCAACGGCTCAAACAGATTATCAGAAATCGCAGGCCGTTTAGGCAAACCGGCAACCAGCCTGACTCGTCCTCTGTCCAACTTAATTGAACTGGGTTATATTAAACGTGACCATCCTTTTGGAGAAAGTCCAAGGTCATCTAAAAAAACCATTTACAGACTCAAAGATCCATTTTTATTATTTTGGTACCGGGTTGTCCTGCCCAATCATTCACTTCTTGAGCAAGACCTTATTGATGCAGTTTATGCTGAATCGCAAAATAATTTCAAGGCTCAGACTGCTGAAATTTGGGAGGAGATGGCGCGAAAATCTACAGCGCATCTTAATATAGCAAATATTCGCTGGAAACCGGGCCAGCGCTGGTGGGGGAATGGTCGTGATGGAAAGAATATGGAGATTGATATTATAGCAGAGTCATTAAACAATGAGTTTTTATTGTTTGGTGAGGTCAAGTGGGAGGAGAAAACAAATATTAAAGCCACAATAAGCAAATTGAAAAAATCTATTGCCAATTTTCCCAAACAGACTGATAACCTGAAGGTCACACGTAAAAAAATAATCATGGCAGTGTGGTGCAAAAATAATAAAATCAAAAATGAAGAATACTGGATAATCAGCCCTGAAGATGTACTTTCCGGATTAAAATAAAGCGGATACTAAAAAATACAAAGACTGGAAATTCGACGGCTGCTCAGACCTGCTCGATGAAGTAATGTGATATTTCCCGAATCGCTTCTTTCTAATGTGGATGAATACAGGGGAAAATATGGAATGAAGCGATCTGAACTCCTTGCTGCCGCTGCTGAACAATTCATATCAACCCGGAGAACCCATCCAGACCATTAACCCAAAATCATAAACAGAAATGAGTATGCCACGCAGAAAAAGAATCCACTTACCAGGCTTTGTATGGCATATCACCCATCGATGTCATCAAAAAGAACACCTTTTAAAATTTAAAAAGGATAGAAAGGTATGGAGGGACTGGCTTTTTAAAACCAAAAAACGGTTTGGTCTCAAGGTGCTTACCTATGCTGTCACATGCAACCATATCCACCTGCTGGCAGTTGACAGTGGCAAGGACATCATTTCCCAAAGCATGCAGCTGTTATCCGGCAGAACAGGGCAGGCGTACAACACTCGAAAAAACCGTAAGGGTGCTTTCTGGGAAGATCGTTTTTATACCACGGCCATTGAAAGTGGGGTTCACCTGTTAAGATGCATGGCGTATATTGAGTTGAATATGGTGCGGGCGGGCGCGGTGAAGCACCCGAAGGACTGGGAATTTTGTGGATATAGTGAAATATTAAACCCACCCAGGCGATACCAATTGATTGATCGGGAAGCACTGCTTCATTCAGAACTAATTCTGACCCCAATTTCATGGACAATATTACCCAGGGCGAAGATCACCTTGAGGATTATGCAATCCATGAATCACAAAATTCTTACAAAGCTGTTTTGACCCCTAAAAAGTGGGTTTTAAGGGGTGAAAATACAGTTGTTTGGAGCGAGCCAGCTGTAACAACAAATACTTAGCGGGGTCAGACCCCATTATCAACCATCGGGGTCAGACCCCATTATCACAAACAATCCCATTATCATTATCATATCCAATCGGACACAAGGATATCCACTTGACATATCCCTGGTTAGCTTTATAATGTTAAGAAACAGACAAACCTTTTCCTGGAGATATAATAATGAATAGTGTGCAAACAAAAATTTTCAAAAGTAACCGAAGTCAGGCTGTTCGACTACCTAAAGATGTTGCTTTTCCGGAATCAGTAAAGGACGTTGATATTATTGCAATTGGAAACAAGCGCATTATTGAACCAGTTGATCAATCCTGGGATGAATGGTTTGATGCGCCAGGAGTTTCCAGCGATTTTATGACAAAGCGCAGGCAGCCGGAGGATCAGCTTCGGGAGACATTATAATGCTGAAGTATCTGCTGGATACAAATATTGTAATCTACACTATGAAAAATCGCCCACAGCAAGTGAAAATGCGTTTTAAACAGCACAGAGGTCAGATGTGCATTTCAAGCGTGACTTTGGGAGAACTGATTTTTGGTGCGGAACATTCAAAGCAGGTGGAACAGAATTTATCAGATATTGAAGCAATGGTTGCTCGACTTGAAGTATTGCCCTTTGACAACAAACCAGCATATCATTTCGGACAGATTCGGGCTTCATTATATAGTATAGGCAAACCCATTGGACCGTATGATATGATGATTGCCGGGCATGCAAGAGCATCCGGTCTGACGTTGGTAACAAATAATATCAAGGAATTTAAACGTGTGCCCGGGCTGATAGTTGAGAACTGGGTTAACCTTGGCTGATGGAAAGGTTTTCATTGATAATATACAAAATTTCTTTATGACATAAAAAAAATCAATTGATTCCATCGAGAATTATCTTGGTGATTGAAGAGATTCAAAGTTTAGCCGAGGGAATCAGCACGGAAAACAAACAGAAAGTAGCAGCCAGTATACAAAACCTGAACACGGGAGAAGTCTACACAGCAAGGCTTGCCATAACCGGAACCCATCAGCTCTACCTGCCAACAGAAATTCAAAAGATGCTTGAAAGCGCAGGTAGAATAAGAATACAGCTCCTTTAAAAAAACATGATTTAGACTCCAACAACGACAATAAGGAAAGCCTGACCCCCGAACACCCCCCGATAAATGCTCAGAAAAAGAAAGATGGAACAGCAAAGGCGTATCAAATTAAGCAAGCCATTAATATTATTGATGGAGAGTAATCATGGAATATACAGTTAAAATTTTTCCCGATCCAGAAGGCGACGGCGATTATATGGCTGAAATCGAAGAGCTTAAAGGGTGTTCTGCTTTTGGCGAAACACCTGAAGAAGCGCTGAGAGAAGTAGAAATAGCCATGCAATTGTGGATTGAAGCTGCAAAAAAAAATAATAAACCAATTCCGAAACCGAAAAATAAAAAAATCATTGAACCTAAAAAACGGTTCAATGTAATATTTCCCGAATCTCTACTTTCCGATGTGGATGAGTACAGGGGGAAATATGGAATGAAGCGGTCCGAACTCCTTGCCGCTGCTGCTGAGCAATTTATTTTATCAACCCGGAAGACTCATCTGGGGCATTAGTCTCACTCCTGCAAAATTCTTAAAATGCTGTTTTTGACCCCAAAAAGTGGGTTCTAAGAAGTGAAAACGCAGTCTTTTGGAATGATTTATCTTTAAAAACAAATACTTATCGGGGTCAGACCCCATTATACATTATAATAAACAAAAAAGAATTTGCAGAAATTTAAGTTTATGGATACACTGTTGGTGTCAAGATGATTTTTATATGTCAACACTGCTATAACAATAATCAAACAGGGAGCAATAATGTATGAAAGCATTCGAATATACAACTAATATATCAGAAAATGGGGTGCTTTTACTTCCAAAAGAAATTTTACAAGAAATGAATGTTATGAAGAATTCAAAGATTAAGGTTGTGCTGTTATATGAGGATGAACCTGGGAAAAAAGATTTGACACGATTTTGCGGGATGTGGCAGGATAAAAGAGATACAAATGCAATCATAAAGGGAATTTATGCTGATCGGGATAAAAACATTCGATCAGAAGCAGTAACTAAACCATGAATTATATGCTTGATACAGACATTATTATATATTGGCTGAACGATGCTATTCCGAATATACAGAATAAAATGATCAACGACTCAGATTTATTTATCGCATCGATTGCAATAAGTAACAAAATGCGGCTGGTAACCAACAATGATAAACACTTCAAAAGAATAGAAGATTTGAAAATAGAAAACTGGATATGATCG
>JAQICW010000163.1 GCA_027858355.1 Desulfobacula sp. | reverse complement strand
GCCTTGAGCGCTTTAAAAGAAAAAAACATTCCTTTTTCTCTGGCTTTGCTTGGAGAAAAATATGATATCTTCCCTGATATCTTTAAAAAAGCTAAAGAAAAATTTAAAGAGGAAATACTTGTTTACGGATATGTTGAATCCCGAAATGAGTATGTAAAATGGCTGAAAAAAGGTGCAATTGTCGTAAGCTGTGCAATCCAGGAGAATTTTGGAATTTCCGTTGTCGAGGCAGTCAGGTTTGGCTGTATCCCGTTGCTTCCTGACAGATTGTCTTATCCTGAAATTATGCCCAGGGAGCTGCATTCCAAAGTTTTATATCAGACAAAAGAAGATCTGCTGGAAAAACTGGAAGATATGCTTGTAAATTATCAAGGCTATTTGCCGCTGCAGAAAAAATTGTCTATAAAGATGGAGCAGTTTTCATGGGAAATCATAGTAAAACTATATGAAAACATTCTGAAAAAAATCAACATGAACCTCATGAATGGATACAATTTTTCTATTGACTTAAATTAAACTTATTAATAAGGGTTAATGGTGACATGAATTTGATTCACTAATATAGATACGTTTAAAAGGACATAACCAATGAGCAGAAAAGATGTTGTTGAAACCACGGAAGCCCAGATTGCAGTACACTGGAAAGAGGAAGATTCTTATTATCCTTCTACAAAATTCATTGCCCAGGCCAATCTTGCTGATCCGGAAATATTTGAGCGATTCAGCTTAGACAATTTTCCAGATTATTTTACAGAATATGCAGAGCTTTTAACCTGGTACAAATATTGGGATGAGGTATTGGATACCAGTGATGCTCCCTGTTATAAATGGTTTAAGGGGGGATTACTCAATGCCAGCTACAATTGTATAGACAGACATCTAAAAGATAATAAAAACAAGACGGCCATTCATTTTGTACCTGAGCTTGAAGAAGAAAGAGTTGATCATATTACCTATCAGGAACTCTATGTGCGTGTGAATGAATTTGCAGCACTCCTGAGAGATTTTGCAGAACTTAAAAGAGGAGACAGAGTTACCATCCACATGCCCATGTCTGCTGAGCTTCCCATCACCATGCTGGCTTGTGCAAGGCTCGGGGTAATCCATTCTGTAGTATTCGGCGGTTTTTCCGCCAGTGCCTGTGCAGACAGGATAGTGGATTCAAACTCCCGCGTCCTGATCACAATGGATGCCTATTACAGGGCAGGTAAATTATTAAACCACAAAGTCAATGCAGATGATGCTGTCAAGATATCTTCCAAACAAGGGCAAATTGTTGACAAAGTTCTGGTATGGCAAAGATATCCTGGTAAATATTCATCGGATACGCCTTTGGTGGACAAAAGAGATTATTTAGTAAATGACGAGCTTAAAAATTATTTTGGTGCCCGTGTTAAACCCGAAAAAATGCTATCCGAAGATCCTCTCTTTTTGATGTATACAAGCGGAACAACGGGCAAACCCAAAGGTTGCCAGCATGGTACAGGGGGATACCTTGCCTATGTTACTGCCATGTCAAAATATATCCAGGATATCCATCCTGAAGATGTATACTGGTGTATGGCAGATATCGGCTGGATAACGGGTCATTCCTTTATTGTATACGGCCCGCTGGCCCTTGGTGCTTCATCCGTGATTTATGAAGGTGTTCCCACTTATCCTGATGCCGGACGTTCCTGGAGAATTGCCCAGCAGCTGGATGTCAATATCTTCCATACTGCCCCCACAGCCATCAGGGCCTTAAGAAAGCTTGGACCGGATGAGCCTGTAAAATATGATTATCATTTCAAACATATGACCACGGTTGGCGAACCCATTGAACCTGCCGTATGGAAATGGTATGAAGCTGTCGTGGGTAAGGGAGAAGCGGTTATTGTCGATACATATTGGCAGACGGAAACAGGTGGATTTCTCTGCAGCACCGTCCCGGGGATCAAACCCATGAAACCGGGCAGCGCCGGTCCCGGTGTTCCGGGTATTCATCCATTTATTTTAGATGATGAAGGTAAGGAAATCACGGAAGCTGGTATTGCGGGCAATATCTGTATCCAGAACCCCTGGCCTGGTATGTTCCAGACAATCTGGGGCGACAGGCAGCGGTTTGTGGATACCTATTTTGCAGATATTTGCAGAGATTTTAAAAGCAAGAATTGGCAAGACTGGCCATATCTTGCGGGGGATGCCGCCACAATGTCTGAGGACGGATATTTCAGAATTCTGGGAAGAATTGATGATGTTATCAATGTATCCGGTCACAGGCTTGGGACCAAAGAAATCGAGTCTGCTGCACTTGTTGTTGAAGAGGTCGCAGAAGCGGCTGTTGTACCGGTTGCCCATGAAATTAAAGGGATAGAGCCTGATCTTTATATCGCATTAAAGACCGGTGTGGAACCGACTGAAGAACTGGCACAAAAAATATCCGCTGCAATATGTGATCAGATCGGTAAAATTGCAAAACCCAGAAGGGTATGGCTGGTGCCGGATATGCCCAAGACCCGTTCAGGTAAAATCATGAGAAGGGTATTGGGAGCCATATCAAACAAGAGTGATGTCGGTAATGTAATGACGCTGGCGAATCCGGAAGTGGTTGAAGAAATAAGGGTCATGGTTCAAAAATAATCTTTTCAGCCAAGGTATTTTCAGGAGAAAATAAATGTCCAACTTGTATGAAGAAGCTTATGATCAATCCATCAATGATCCAGATGAATTCTGGGGGAAGATAGCTGAGGACTGCCACTGGTACAAAAAATGGGATAAGGTTTTAGATGATTCAAACAAGCCTTTCTTCAGGTGGTTCACTGGTGGAGAAACAAACACCTGTTACAATGCAGTTGATCTTCATGTGGATAACGGCAGGGGGGATCAGGATGCCATTATCTATGACAGCCCGGTAACCAACACTATCCAGAAATACACATTTTCCCAACTCAAGGATCAGGTTTCAAAATTTGCCGGGGTTATCGCATCAAAAGGCGTTGGCAAGGGAGACCGGGTAATTATTTATATGCCCATGATCCCGGAGGCTGTTTTTGCCATGCTGGCCTGTGCCAGAATCGGTGCCGTGCATTCTGTTGTTTTTGGCGGATTTGCCGCCAATGAGCTGGCCACCCGCATCAATGATGCCAAACCAAAAATAATTGTATCAGCATCCTGCGGTATTGAGGTAAAAAAAGTCATTGAATACAAGCCGCTTTTAGATCAAGCCATTGAGTTGTCTGATGCAAAACCCCATGCCTGTATCATTTTGCAAAGACCCCAGTCCAGGGCAGATATGAAAGCTGGCCGGGATTTTGACTGGAATGATGAAATGGCAAAAGCCTTTCCACAGGATTGTGTACCGGTAAAAGCCACGGATCCCCTTTATATCCTTTATACTTCCGGTACAACAGGTCAACCCAAAGGGGTAGTAAGGGATAACGGCGGACACATGGTTGCCTTAAAGTGGACCATGGGGGCCATTTACGGGGTTGATGCGGGTGACGTATACTGGGCTGCTTCCGATATCGGATGGGTGGTGGGCCATTCATATATTGTCTATGGCCCTCTTTTTAAAGGATGTACCACCATTCTTTTTGAAGGAAAACCCGTGGGAACACCGGATGCCGCTGTGTTCTGGAGAGTTATCTCACAGCATAAGGTAAAAACCCTTTTTACGGCACCCACGGCATTCAGGGCCATTAAAAGAGAAGATCCAAATGCGCAAATGATGAAAGACTTTGATCTGTCTTGCTTTAACTATCTGTTTCTGGCAGGAGAAAGACTGGACCCGGACACATTGTCCTGGGCAAAAAACGCTCTCAAAGTACCAGTGATTGATCATTGGTGGCAGACCGAGACGGGTTGGGCCATTGCAGCAAATTGTGTCGGGCTTCACCAATTTGACGTCAAACCGGGATCTCCCACAAAACCTGCTCCCGGGTGGAACATGGCTGTTCTGGGTGATGACGGAAACCCGATTGGTGCAGGAGACATTGGTGCTATCGTTGCCAAATTGCCCCTGCCTCCTGGTACATTGCCCACTCTCTGGCAGAACGATCAAAGATATGTTGATTCCTATCTTAAAGCGTTCCCGGGATACTATGAAACAGCTGATGCAGGGTTTGTTGATAAAGACGGCTATGTCTTTGTCATGGCCAGGACAGATGACATTATCAATGTTGCAGGCCACAGGCTGTCCACGGGTGGCATGGAAGAGGTCATTGCAGGACATCAGGATGTGGCCGAGTGCGCGGTCATGGGCGTTGAAGATCAGCTTAAGGGTCAGATCCCACTGGGGCTGATGGTCTTAAATGCCGGGGTGGATCGGGATGAAAATGAAGTGATCAAAGAAGTTATTGCCCTGGTCAGAAACAAGATTGGACCGGTTGCTGCGTTTAAAACAGCAACAGTGGTAAAAAGGCTTCCCAAAACAAGATCCGGTAAGATCTTAAGGGGAACCATGCGGTCCATTGCAGATAAAAAAGAGTATAAAGTTCCTGCAACCATTGATGACTATTCCGTCCTTGATGAAATTGAAGAATCCCTGGGGAAAATCGGATATGGTAACAAGGTATAATAGAAAAAAATTGCGAGTATTCTTTTGACGGGTTAATAACATGAATTTTTTATGATGAAAATTTATTATTCTTTATAACATGTTGAATTTATTATATTTATGAATATATAAATATTTACTGGCATTTATTTTTTTTTTCATGTATTAAAAGAGTGAAGTCAGTCAAGGATTTGAGCTGACAAAAGCAGGCACTATCAAATGCTTTTGCCATTATTTATATTAATCTTTATTCAAATAAGGAGACAATTAAATGAGTGCACTAGTAATCATGGTTGTTGCGTTTATAGGTTATATCTTAATGTATAACCTGTATGGCAAATTCATCGGCCAGAAAATTTTTAAATTATCCCAGACGGCCACGGTACCTTCAGTTGCATTGGAAGATGGTATGGATTATGTTCCCACGAAAAAGGAAGTGATTTTCGGGCATCATTTTACATCCATTGCCGGAACCGGGCGCATTGTAGGGCCCGCCATCGCCATTATCTGGGGGTGGGTACCTGCGATAATCTGGGTGTTTTTTGGAAGCATTCTCATGGGAGCGGTTCATGATTTTGGAGCATTGATTATCTCCATGAGAAACCAGGGAAAATCAGTTGCTGATTATACTTCAAAATATGTCAATGACCGCACCAAGTTTTTCTTTTTTTTAGTTGTATTTTTAGAGCTCTGGATTGTGATTGCCATCTTCGGTCTGGTTATTGCCGTGGTATTTGCCATGTATCCTTCATCCGTATTTCCGGTCTGGTGTGAAGTTTTTATTGCCCTTTACCTTGGACATGCCATTTACAAACAGGGCAAAAGTATCTTAACCTGGTCCATTATTGCCGTGGTTCTAATGTATATCACGGTGGCCATCGGTTTTTATCTTCCCATTAAAATGCCGGTTATTGCCGGGATTCCGGCTACTGGTGTATGGACGATTATTCTCTTAATCTATGCATTTATTGCCTCTACGCTTCCGGTAACAACATTGCTCCAGCCCCGTGACTTTATCAAGTCCCATCAGTTATTGATTATCATGGTTCTGTTGGTCCTGGGTGTGTTTCTTTCCGCTTTTGGCGGAAATCTTCACATCGTTGCTCCGGCAATTCAGATGGCACCGGCCAAGGCACCGCCCATGTGGCCTTTCCTGTTTATCACTATTGCCTG
>JAQICW010000162.1 GCA_027858355.1 Desulfobacula sp. | reverse complement strand
TTAAATTTATTTTATTTTTTTTTGTACAATATCGTTCGTAGTGGAAAGGCCTTTTATAATTTCCACAAGTTTCATCCGGTGAACCGGGTTGAAAAAATGGATACCTGCAAACCTCTCGGGGGTTTTAAGAATTGAGGCAATTTCGGTAATGGGTATGGAAGATGTGTTTGTTCCAAAAATTGTATCCGGCCCGCAAATCTGTTCAAGGTCTTTAAAAATATTATGTTTGATTTTTAAATCCTCAAGCGCTGCTTCTATTACAATATCTGCATCCCCTGCTTTTTCGAGACTGTCTGCTGTCGCAAGTCTTCCCATGATATCCCCGGCACTTTCCGTTATCACATTTTTTTCTTCTAATTTATTTAAAGACCATTCTATATTTTTTATTGCAGAGTCAAGTGCTTTTTTATTAATATCCATGAGCGAAACCCTATAGCCTGACTGTCTGCAAACCTGGGCAATGCCGCTTCCCATTATCCCTGATCCGACGATAAAAACATTCTTCATTGGTTTTTCTCCTGAATAATCTCCTTTTTGGATATGTGTAAAATATTATAAGTTTTGTTTAGTTTTTAAACAAAACTTGCAAAACAATACTATAATTTTTCCGGCAGCGCTATATTATTCATTAATAATCAACTAAACTGATTACCAATTATACAATATTCATACCACCACTTAAGCTGGCATCTAAATTGCTAGTACTCAATGTAAATATTAAATATCAATGATCCAAATGTTTAGTTTAAAATATAGTTTTCGAATGTAATTCAATTGGAGGTGGTGATTATGATAGATAATTCAAGAGTATCCTTTTTTTCAGATGATGACATAGAGTTAATGAAAGACAAGGTCTTTACCCTGCTTTCAACACGGGGTTTTAAGGTGGAACATCCAAAGGTGCTCAAACTTCTGGATAGCGCAGGTGCAGATGTTGATTTGAATACCGGGATAGTCTGTCTTCCCAAAAGCTTTGTTGAAGAAAAGCTGGAACTCGCTCCAAGGGAGTTCACCATAGGGGCAAGAAATAGAGAAAACCGCCTTAAGATCCCAAAGCCGGACGGTACCTATTATGTCAGAACAGGGACCGGTGCCCAAACGATCATTGATCCCGGTACGGACGAATTCCGGCAGGTGACATTATCTGATGTAATTTCCCTGGCAGGTATTGCCGATACCCTGGAAAATGTTAATCTCTTTTCTGTTCCGACCCCGTCTGATGTACCGGCTCTATCGGCAGATGTACATGCTGTCAGTGCAGCACTTCAACACATCCATAAAAATGTCTGGATTCAACCGTACGGCGAAAAGAGCGTTGAATACCTTACCCTGTTAACCCAGGTGGCTTCAGGTGGAGAGCCGGAGACCAAAGAGAACCCTGCCGCAAGTATCATTTCATGCGCTTTTAGTCCGCTGGAACTCAAATTTATGGATGCAGAGATTATTTTACAAGCAGCTGTAAAAGGCCTTCCGATTTTTGCCTGCAGTCTGCCCAGCGCAGGCGCCACCGCCCCCATAACCATGCCGGGTGTAGCGATTTTATCCGCTGCCGAGACCCTTTCGATCCTCATTACTGCACAGGTTATTCATCCAGGGGCACCGGTCATACCGACCCCGCTGATTTATGCACTTGATATGGCCAATGGGAGGACCATGCAGTCTTCTCCCGAGGCTGCCCAGGGAGGAGCCCTTGTTAACCAGTTTATCAAAAAGGCGTTTAACCTTCCAACAAACGCGACAGGCTGTGGATGCGATGCCCCCTGGCATGGCGGGCAATCCATGATTGAAAGAACAATTCATACCATGCTCATCGGTGTTTCCGGTGTGGATGTGCTGGGTAATGCTGCAAACCTTGAGGCGGCAACAACCATAAGCCCTGTCCAATTGGTCATTGATGATGAAATAAATGGAATGGTGCAAAAAATTCTTTCCAAACCAGTGGTGAACGAAGACACCATGGCATGGGACTTGTTAAGCCGGGCTGAACCGGGAATGCAGTTTTTGTCCTGCGATCATACATTTAAGCACTGCAGGGAAGGATTCAAGACAAAATCATTTACCCGTAAAACAGGAGAAACCTGGTCAAACGAAGGAAAAAAAGATTTGCTTGAACGGGCCAGGGAAAGATATTTCCATTTGCTTGAAGCCAAGCAGGAAACAACCATGTCCGAGGATCAGATAAAAGAGATGGCAGCCATTGTTAAAAAAGCGGATGACGCCATCATGGGCACCTGATTATAAGTGTTTTGTTTACTAATTATACAAAAAGCCGCTGTCGATCATATTTTTGTCTATTATTTAAACATACCTCTCTTGTGCTTTTATTCCAAAGCACAGAGCCCCTTACAATACGGTATTATTGTTTTCAACTGCTCTAGTGGCACCAGAATTGCATTTTTGCTTTAATTATTGTTGAATCTGTGCTTGAATATTTTAAATGATTCTTTTTATAGGAGAAAAACATGATAGACAGTTTATTGAGTACTGAGAATAAAATGTTTCGGGATGAAGTCAGACGATTTGCAAACAGGGAGATTGCACCGCATGTCAGAACCTGGGAAAAAGAAGGAAAATATCCTGACTCATATTATAAAAAGATTGCGGAAATGGGATTTATGGGCCTTTTGGTACCGGAAGAGTACGGCGGAGAGGGAGGGTCCATGATTGATCTGGCTATTTTGTGCGAAGAAATGGGCCGGGTGGGAGTTTCAATTCCATTGACCCATGTTTCTGCCTGTTGCAGATCCATTGCACACCTGGGCAATGAGGACCAGAAAAAAAGATACCTGCCTGACATGGCTTCGGGTAAAAAAATCGGTGCATACTGCCAGACAGAGGCCAATGCCGGGTCAGATGCCGGGAACCTGGCAAGTTTTGCCGAAGACAAAGACAACCATTATCTGCTCAACGGAGAAAAAATATTTATTTCCAATGCAAAAATTGCAAAGGTTCTTATTGTCCTTGCCAAAACAAAAATTGTTCCTGAGAAACCGTCCAAGGGAATTGCCATGTTCATTGTCGACAGCGACTCTCCCGGTGTTTCCATCGGCAGGTCTGAAAAAATGATGGGCCGCAATTGCTCAAGTCTTGATGAGATTATTTTTAAGGATGTAAAAATTCCAAAGGAAAATCTCCTGATTCCGGCAGGAGGCAAGGGATTCAAAGAAATTATGAAGGAGTTTAATTCCGAGCGGTGCGGGAATTCTTCTTTTTGCGTAGGCTTTGCTCAGGGTGCCTATGAACGGACTTTGAAATATTGCAAAGAACGTATTGAGCGTGAGCACAGTAATTTATGGGAAATCGTTGATTTCTGATCAAGGTAAATCAGGGAAGCTCGGCCTATCATCCCAAAATTTAAGTGAATATCAACATTTTGCATAATAAATAATGCTTAAAAAATTCAACATACCCCATGGATAATTGGCAGCTTCCAAATATATATGCTTTGATATCAGTGGATTAGATATAAACCATGGACTGCTGAAATCTATGGTTTCTTTCCCATCAACCCCAGGGGGGAGGTGTGTCATAAAGAACATATTTCCATTCATATCAGTATGCTGATTTAAACCGTCAAATTCGGCCTCAAATTAGACTGATTAAAACCATGAATTATCGTGATCCTATGTGAAGTTTTCGGACGTCTATATTTTTCAAAGTAGATAAGGGACGATCATCAAAATCCCATAATTTATCGTGAAAAAATGCCCATAGAATATCGTGCTCGCTCTCACGTATTCAGTTTGGAAAACCCATTGGCCAGTTCCAGGGGATTAGCTGGACCCTGGCTGAAATGGCCATCAAAATACAATCCGCCCGCCTGTTGGTTTATGATGCCCTGTTCAAGGAAAAAAAGGGGAAGATGATTGCCAAAGAGGCTTCCATGGCCAAAAAGAATGCAAATGAAATGGCCATATGGGTCTGTGACCAGGCCATTCAATTGCACGGGGCCTATGGATATTCAACAGAATATGAAGTGGAGCGGTATTACAGAGATGTCAGAGGATGGTCCATGGGTGGCGGCACTACCCAGGTCTGTTTAAACCGCATTGCCTATGAAATATTAAAATAAGCCTCAACAAAAGGAGAAGATGTGTGAAAAATTATTTGTCAGTTCGATCAATGAAGGAATTTTCCTCGTAGAAAATTATGAATGATTTATAAAAATAAGCGCTTCATCTTTGATGATTTTAAAATAAATCAAGATATATATAGAAGAAAAGCAGTTTTTTTGTAGTAAAATTTTAACCACTTTAGCTTAGGACAGTTATTGTATGATTCGTAAATTTGTTGCGAAAGTTATGGACGTCAGGAAATTGCAATGGGATGGCGAATGCCGCCCGAAGGTGAAAAAGAGATCTCCTGCCGCGGGTTTATTCAGTCGCTAAAGAGCCCGGATGTTACCAACACAACGGGTGAAGCAGAATACAGATCTCCCAACACCGATCTTTTGGGATGGATTGCAGAACGTGTCTCAGGCCGCCCGCTGCGCAGCATGCTTATCGATATTATCGAGACTGCCAGCATTGAGGGAACATTTTATATCTCTACAGACCGTGAGGGCACACCCCTTGTCAGCGGTGGCGGTGCTATGACAACCAGGAATCTGGCCAGTTATGGACAGATATTTGTACGCCAGGGCCTGGGTGTTAACGGTAAAACATTTGGAAGCCCTGCCTATTTTGAGCGGACCCGCAAAAATCCGGGGCCTCCCATGCTGGGCAAAAATGGAAAAATTTATTACAGCAATCAGATGATGACCAACGGCAGGTGGCTTGCTCACAGCGGTTATGGCGGCCAGTTAATGCTGACTGATCCAGTAAGCTCTGTGGCTGTGGTTTTCTTCAGAGTGCTGGAAAATAAAGAAGCCGATGGTTATGCTTATTTTCAGGAAATATATGAAATGGCAGAAAAAATAACGCTGCTGGATTAGGAAAGCAAATTCCTTGACTGATCTTATTCTTTTTAATGCAAATGTAATGACCCTGGACAATTCCGTGGAAAAACCCATGGAAAATCCAGGACTTGTTGCCATTGAAAAAAAAAAAATTCAGGCCGTACTGCCAAATAATGCATTAAAGGATATCAAGAAAAAACATACCCGTCTTGTGGATTGCCGGGGCAGAACGCTTGTGCCTGGATTTTGCGATGCCCATTTTCATTTTTGGGCGTCTGCTTCTCACCTGACGACACTTGACGTATCCCCGGCCAATGTGTCCTCAATCGAGGAAATAAAGGCAAAAATACATGCTTTTTCAAAGACCCGTGCTCCGGGGTCATGGATCAGGGCTTCGGGATATAACGAATTTTATCTGGCTGAAAAACGGCATCCCACCTGTCATGATCTTGATGCAGCCGCACCAGACCACCCAATCAAACTCACTCACAGGTCCCATCATGCCCATGTTTTAAACAGTCTGGCCTTAAAAGAAACCGGCATTTCCCGGTACACGCCGGAACCTGCCGGAGCTTTCATTGACCGGTATACCGAAACCGGTGATCCCAATGGCATCCTTTTCGAAATGACGGATTATCTCTCAAAACGAATACCCCGGATCAGCGACAAAGAACTGAACCGGGGCATCCGGTTATTAAATCAAAAACTTATTTCCTTTGGCATTACATCCATTCATGAAGCATCGTTCATTAACGGGCCCTCGGAATGGGAGTCCTTATGTTCCATTAAGACAAAAAAAGATTTTTTACCCAGGATAACCATGGCATTAGGAGTGAACGCCTTTCAAAAGAACAACACATACCCTTGCTCCATTGACAGGGACCAGCTTGAGGTGTGCAGTGTCAAAATCATACTGGACCAAACCACAGGCCTGCTTTATCCGTCCCAAAAACAATTGGATGATCTGGTTCTGGATATCCATCAGGCAGGCCTGCAGGCCTCCATTCATGCCATTGAAGAAGCAGCTGTTGAATCTGCCTGCAATGCCATTGAACAGGCTTTAAAGAAAATACCAAGCCCGGATCACCGGCATCGCATAGAGCATTGCGCGGTCTGCCCGCCAGCCCTTGCAAAATGTCTGGCTGCATTAAGAATCATGGTGGTCACCCAGCCTTCATTTATCCTTTATAATGGTGATCGATACCTTAAAACTGTTCCAAAAGAAGATATCGCCCATTTATATCCCATTGCTACCCTTCAAAAATCCGGGGTATTGGTTGCGGCAAGCTCGGATAGCCCCATTGTTGATCCGAATCCCATAACCGGTATATATTCTGCGATCTCCCGAAAGGCCAACACCGGCAAACCCGTTTATGAAAAAGAGTGCATTGATATATTGACTGCCCTTGGGATGTTCACCTTTAATGCTGCAAAAGCATGTTTCAATGAAGATATCAAAGGATCTGTCACACAGGGGAAACTGGCAGACCTCGTGCTTTTAAACCAGGACCCGACTGGGCTTTCACATGAAGAAATAAAGAATATAAAGGTTGTGATGACCATTATAGATGGAAAGATTGTCTGGAAAATGGAATCAGCTTTTTGAAAAAACACAGGATAGGGTTCATCAATTCTGTGATCTCTACCTGATGTTTCACTGCAACCCATCCGGGCCTGCATGGTAATTTTACAGATAAGTCAAAGCGTTCAGCTTTTCTTTCTATAGCCAGACATAATGAATAACAAAGATAGTCCTGTGAAGAGTCTTAGCCCTTGATAACAAAACCTATAGCCAGAAACTTTTTTAAAAAATCTAAACGCCTCTAAAAATAGGTGCTCAATAATTACAAATTGTTTTGGTTTGTACCGGTATCTTGAAAATTACGAGGTGTGGACTTTGTCTTCCATGAGAAGGCAAGGTGAACAGGCCGGAACGGGTAGCATGCCATGGAAAATATGAAATCCCTGATCTGATTCAACACACTTTCGGGCAAATCGGATCATAATACTATAACCAATACAGGCTTTTGGTAAATTTTTTATTAAGACCAGAGTAATGATTTTTTTTCACCGGTGTATTTATAAACATCACTTTTAATTTTGTTTTTCAGGCTAGAATCTATTTTTCTTTCAATGGGGTAAATTTCACTATTAAGAATTCTGGTTAAAAGTCCGGTGGCCGCTTTTATCGGTGCAGCCAGTCGCCTGGCACTGGAGTTAATGGCAGTATCATCCGATGTGTGATAATGAAAAGAACCTTTGCCTAAACATTTTTCAATGCTGACACTTGGAATGCCCAATTGTGCGAATGGAATACAGTCACTATTGAACGTATCCAGGTTTTTTTGAAAAACCAGACCAAGTTCCTTGCTCACCCCTTCGATATAGCCAAGCAAGGATTATGTTCCAATTATAAAATACTTATTCAGCCCAAGCGCATCCCCTGCGCCATCAATATTAATTACCAGTTGAGCGCGCTCTTCTATTTCAGTCCGATATCTATTTACATATTCAAAACTTCCAAGCAAACCTAACTCCTCACTGGAAAAAAAATGGCCCGTAAATTGCGTTGTGGCGGATTATTGCTAAAAAATTCAAGTGTTTTTAAAATTGAAATTACGCCGCCGGCATTATCATTGGAACCATTGCTGTGAGCAACCGAGTCATAATGTCCCACAAGATAGGTCAAGGAGTTGTCACAAATGATTCCGGGAATATCTGCAATAATGTTGCCAGTTGATTTTGCTTCCGGCTATATAATGGAAAAATCGGAGATCTTTTCCATGAATCCATGAAGGATGGATATATGCTTTCCTATTACCTTATGGATTTTCGGGAACAAAAAAGCGATGACAAGGATGCGGCCCATTCCTCCCATGGCAAAAAGGATATGGATAAGCCCCATCACATCATGGTTTACATCATGGACAAAAACCATCAACCCGTTCCT
>JAQICW010000157.1 GCA_027858355.1 Desulfobacula sp. | reverse complement strand
GAGATTTTCATATATAAACTGGGCCCTGAATTTGCTGTTAGCCCCGATGCCGCCGACTTTGGCCGAAGCTATAACCACATACTCGGGTTTTTCTGCGGCAAACAGATCTTCCACCTCTTGTTGTCGTATCAGATCAAGCTGGGCATGGGTTCTGCCCATGAGATTGGTGTAGCCTTTGGATTCAAGGGAACGCCAGATGGCTGAGCCAACCATACCGCAATGACCTGCAATATAAATCTTTGAATTCAGATTCATGAAGCCGCTCCTTTATTCATTATAATCAAAGGTGCTGAAACCATGATTTTTACACAGGTCATCCCGTTTAGCGTCATCAAGGTCATGTTTGACCATTTCTGACACCAGTTCAGCAAAGGTTATTTTTGGAGTCCAGCCAAGTTTCTCTTTGGCCTTGGCTGGATTACCCAGAAGGGTCTCCACCTCTGTTGGGCGGAAGTACTTGGCATCAACCACAACAATGGTCTTGCCGGTTTTTGTATCAATGCCCTTTTCCTCCACACCCTTGCCCTGCCAGGAGATGTCAATGCCCATTGTTCTGGCAGAGATATCAACAAACTCCCGCACCGAGTGCTGAACACCCGTGGCAATTACAAAATCCTCGGACTGGTCCTGCTGGAGCATGAGCCATTGCATTTGTACATAGTCCTTGGCATGGCCCCAGTCCCTTTTGGCATCCAGGTTGCCAAGGTAAAGGCAGTCCTGAAGACCAAGGCTGATCCTGGCAAGGGCGCGTGTTATTTTACGGGTGACAAAGGTTTCTCCGCGCAGGGGAGACTCATGGTTGAACAGGATACCGTTGCAGGCATAGATGCCGTAGGCCTCCCGATAGTTTACGCACATCCAGTAGGCATAAAGCTTTGCCACGGCATAGGGGCTTCTGGGGTAAAAGGGGGTTGTTTCCGTCTGGGGGGTTTCCTGAACCTTGCCGTAAAGCTCTGAGGTGGATGCCTGGTAAAACCGGGTCTTCTTTTCAAGGCCCAGGAGACGAATGCCTTCCAAAAGGCGCAGGGTGCCGAGGGCGTCTGTGTCTGCAGTATATTCGGGAGATTCAAAGGAGACGGCCACATGGCTCTGGGCAGCAAGATTGTAAACCTCGTCCGGCTGCACCTGCTGGAGTATCCGGATCAGGTTGGTGGAGTCTGTCAGATCTCCATAGTGTAGGATCAGGTTCCTGTTTTTTACATGGGGATCCTGGTAGAGGTGGTCGATCCGGTCTGTATTAAAGAGGGAGGATCTTCTTTTAATGCCGTGGACTTCGTATCCTTTTTCCAGCAGAAATTCTGCAAGATAGGCGCCGTCCTGGCCGGTTATGCCTGTTATTAGTGCTTTTTTAGTCATGGGTTTCCTAAGTTCGGTTAGCGGGGGTTAGCGGGGTCGGACCTCGATAAGTGTCTGTTTTTATATGAGAATCGTTCCAATTTGAGGTATTTTTTCCTCTTAGAGCCTGCTTTTCAGGGGGCAAAACAGTATTGTAAGCATTTTGTAATTCATGGATTGCATAATCCTCAAGGATATGTTCGCCCTGGGTAATATTGTCCATGAAATTGGGACAGACCCTGCTATCGCTCTTATGATACAGCTCCGCCCTGTCGGTTACATACCTTTGCCTTCCGAGTGTCTATAGTACACAACTTCTATGCCATGTACTGTGCTTTGCAAAGTGTTTTGTAACAGATTGATATATTCCATCATTTTTTTGCCTTACTATGAGTAAATCCTTAGTGATTTATAGAAAAAGAAGGAGTTTTTCATAATATCCAAATTAATTAAAGCCTGGTGAAAACCCTGTTTTTGGAAAAAAAGTGACACTTTATGTTAATAATTACATAAAATGGTTATTTATTACCGGTAAATGGGAGAGAGAGCGGGGTCTTAACCCACTAAGTTTTTGTTTTTATGGGAGAATCGTTCCAATTTGGAGCGTTTTTTCCTCTTAGAGCCTGCTTTTTGGGGTCAAAAACTGCGTTTTAAGAGTTTTGCCTGGATAGCACATAATTCAGTGGATGAATTCAGGCAATTCGCTGAGAGTAATTAAAATTGAATTAAATAATTTGGATGCCTTTTTCTTCTATTTCTGTAAAAAAAAGGGAGGGGTCAATCAAAATATCGTTCATGGAAAAAGGGTGCACTTCTAATTTTAAATCAATAATTCTTCTATATTTGCTTATTTTTTGAACATCATAAAAAGGTATTCCAGTGAAATCTTTTGAAACAATAGCAATATCAATATCACTATTTTCATGATTTGTTTCCTGTATAACAGAGCCAAATATATATGCTTTGAAAACCTCAATGCCATTTAGATTCAAAAGATCTATAAGCATTTTTGCTTTATTTAATGCATTATCTTTTGTAGAAGACATTTATAAATTTCCTTTATTTTGCGAAAATGCTTTTCTGTAAAACCACCGGTGCACAGTTTGTAAAATTTTAATTTTTCATCTGGATACCGTGTTGAAATATTAAATGTGTTCACCGCATCTAAAAATTTCAGATCTTCGTCTTTCAGCTCTATTTCTGCCATATTTGCCATTCTAACCAAATCATGAATACGTGGGGCCATTCCCCCAATATTTTGTACATAAAGGGCTTTAAATGTTTTTTCCAGGACTAAATGTGCAAGAAATAGACACCAGTCATATTTCTTGTTTTGAAAAAGCGTTTCAGCAGCTTCCAGATCATGTTTAGCAGATGCTATCCAATAATCGATTTGTTTTTGCTTTACAGCTTTTTTTAGAATTTCAGTCATTTTTTAGTTTTTTGAAGTTAGTTCTCATGAAAGTGGTTCCGGTCAGTTCAATTTTTTCTTTACTATTGATCATAGAATACTAAAATTATTCATTGTAGTCAATTTATAGATCGGTTACAACCGCAATTTCTCGGCAAGGGCATTACGTGCATTGGATTCCCCATGTACCAATCGGATTTCTTTTGGGGGTTCTATCATTGAATTTACCCAGTTGATCAGGGTGTTCTGGTCTGCGTGGGCAGAATAGCCTGAAAGGGTATGAA
>JAQICW010000269.1 GCA_027858355.1 Desulfobacula sp. | reverse complement strand
TTCTGATAGCATATTTCCTGCCCTGTTTATGTTGGGGGCTGGGCAGGAGTTCCTTGGTTATTTGCAAGATAAAAGGGGGAACTTCTGCCTCAAACCTTGTATATCTTGCAAATTCTCTTCAATTTTTCTATGATTTTTTGTGATCAGTCTCAGTTAAAAGGAATCGAAAATACCTTTTATGCTGCTTATGAGGCCAAGGTTCCAAAAATCGTATTGACCTCTTCCGCTGTCACTCTTCCATTAACACTGCCCGGCGCGCCTCCTTCAGATGAAAACGATTGGACAAGCGATACAAGAGTTCCCTATTTTAAGGCAAAAACTGAAGGTGAGAAACTGGCCTGGGATATTGCCAAGGACAAAAAGTTAAATATGGTATCTGTCCTGCCTGGTGCTATAGGAGGCCCAGGGTTTGCGAAGAATACGCCGACCATTGATTTGATTGAAGCGTTGATGATGGGCGCCATGAGGCTGGGCGTAATGCAGATGAATTACCCTTATGTTGATGTCAGAGATGTTGTATCTGCCCATATTCTTGCCGGGGAAAAAGACTGTGAGGGGCGGTTTATTGTCTGCAATAATCCTTCCCCAATGTTTCGAGACATTATTGAAACCATGCACGGTATTGACACCAAAATACCATTACCACTCATGGCATTCCCCAATTTTATGTTGGGATCCATGGGATTTTTTGACAAATTCAACCGTCTGGTATTGGGAACACCCTTAACGGTTTCACCGGAGCTCATGGCAACCATGAGAGGGAAATCATGGAATTTCAGTAACCAACGGATCAAAGACACCCTGGGTTGGAAACAACAATTTTCACGTGAACAAAGTTTATGTGACACTATAGTTGAGATCAAAAAACTAAAAGGCCAGAACTGATAAGCCCTTGAGTGTACGTTGGATTCCCAAAAGTTGCAGTTATCAAATATAAACTGATAGTGTATTAAAACCCACCACCGAACAAGGTAAATTCAATTGACGCAAAAACCCGCTCGGCTGGTTAGTATCATTCAATTTTAGTAACTATTGAACTAAACCGCTACGCGGTGGTTGCGACCCCGACATTTCAAGCCTCCTCAACACATTTAACCCAATCAAAATCATCCTTTAAGTCTCGTATGGCATCATAGGTTCCGATATCTCCTCTATGTTTTACTAATTCATAAAAGAGGAGAATCAGCATGACACCGTTAAGACGAAAAATGATCAATGACATGAAACTTCGTAGATTCGCCATTGGCACCCAAAAACTCTATGTTTATGCAGTTGAAGACCTTGCAAAATATTACAATCGCTCTCCTGACCTCATCAGTGAAGAAGAGGCCCATGGTTATTTGCTTTATCTTCAGGAAGAAAGAAAGCTTGAGTGGGGAAGCTGTAATTGCATGGCAGCAGGGTTGAATTTTTTTTATAAAATTACCTTGAGAGAAAAAAATATCAATTTCAAAATCCCCAAAAGAAAGCATACAAGAAAACTTCCTACAATATTCAGTCGATCAGTGTTGATAAAACTCTTTGATGCGACAGACAGCTTAAGAAATCGGATGATACTTACCACCGCATATTCTGCCGGGTTGCGTGTCAGTGAGGTGGTATCACTAAAGCCTGAACATATTGAATCCAGCCGCAAACTGATCAGGGTTGAACAGGGGAAAGGTAACAAAGACCGATATACTTTGTTATCCGACAAGCTGCTAAAGGATTTAAAGGTATATTGGAAACGATATCATCCCAAAGAATATCTATTTTATCCTACAGGCAATCCCCACAAGCCTTTAACCAAAAATATGGCTTGGAAAATATTTAATAAAGCGAAGCAAAAGGCCGGTCTTAAACGAGGCAGAGGGATCCATTCACTCCGTCATGCCTTTGCAACCCACCTTCTTGAGGACGGAGTTGGTTTATATTCAATCAAAACCTTTCTGGGGCATAGCTCAATTTCAACGACCATGATTTATCTACGCCTTACCCAAAATGGTATCAAAAAAATCAAAAGCCCTTTTGACAGGTATGATTCAGTGACTGTGGAGGTTCCAGATGGAAAAGACAATTAATTCAACCAGTGGTGGAAAAAGTCCGGAGATGGCTGATATTCAGACTTTTCCAGGCCTTTTGGAGCACCATAAAACAACAGTTTAACATTGCCAAAACAATATTCTATCTTAAAAGATTTAAATCACTTAAACCTTGAACGCCACTGTCTTTAAA
>JAQICW010000268.1 GCA_027858355.1 Desulfobacula sp. | reverse complement strand
CGATATCGATTCTTTCATCGACAATGATTTTTTGGATGGAAAAGGGCATATCGGTCTCAATGTTGTAAAATCAATTGTTCACCATAACATTCATCTTTTGTTTGTGCTCAATATTGGTGAGATTTCATTTCATATGTTAAAAAATCACTATATTGATATTTTTAAGGTGGAAACGGAAATGACCGTAAAGAAAATTATTAGCCGGTATAAAGAAAAGAGGCTTCACCCAATTATCAAACCCAATTTGTCTAAAAAAAAATTCTAGGCAATGAAAAAAGAAATAAAGAAGGAATCGAATATTTAAGGGGGTGCAGGATGGGGATATATGGAACGGCCCGTCGCGATACTATCAATAAGGTCCCAAACAAATCATGTCAAAATTAAGAACCGGTCGGCAAAAATATTATAATATTTTTTCTCATTTTTATGATTTGTTTATAAAACTACATTCCCATAATTATGGAGAAGAAACGCGCAAATTCCTGGTGGATTCAGCCCAACTGGAAGATAAAAACCAACCCAGTGTGTTGGATATCTGCTGTGGAACAGGATCGGTTATGCTTGCTTTTGCCAGGCAATTTCCTGATATTCTGGCCGCTGGTTATGATTTTTCCCTTGGCATGATGCATCAAGCAAAGGAAAAGGATTTATCAGATAAAATCAGTTTTATTAACGGAGATGCAGCAAAGTTGCCATTTGTTGACGACTGTTTTGATATTGTCTGCTGCTCCCATGCTTTATATGAATTGAAAAATCAGGTGAGAACGGAGGCACTTTTAGAAATGAAACGGGTGGTAAAACAGGATGGGTCAGTATTGATCATGGAGCATGAAGTTCCGAGCAGATCCTTGATAAAAATATTATTTTATATACGGATGCTGATGATGGGGCCAAAGGATTCCCGGGAGTTTGTAAAACAGGGCCTGCGTCCTTTTGAGAAAATTTTTAACCAAGTCACATTATCACACACCCCATCAGGCAAGAGCAAATTAATCATTTGCCGCAAAAAATAAGGATGACCAATATGAGCACCTATTCATGTACCCCGACCATAGCTGACCTTCCTGACCGCCCCCTTGAGGGCCAAGAAAAAAAACTGGTTGACACCATATTGTCCGCCATTATCCGGCCGGATGCTGTTGTGGAAGAGATCATAGCAGGACCCAAATTTATCGCGGTAAAGGCCGGCGGCCGCATGGGGCTTTCATCCCTGCTGGGGGCAAGGCCCCGTAAGCACGAAAAGGAACTGGAACATCAAATGATTGGAAAAAAGGTCAAACAATTGGCCAGCCTGATCACCCGGTCGTCTCCGTTTTCCATCTCCCTTGGCTTTGCCGCATTGAACGCAGGCAATGTGCCGGATCCAAGACAAGTTGAACCATCTAATTTCCCGGCAGACGACCTGATCGCAAGACTTGGCAAAAATAAAATTACAGGCCTTGTAGGAGAATTCCCGTTTGTGGAATCCTTAAAAAACCGAGTGGGCACATTTCATTTGTTTGAATTAAGGGATTTGCCCAGCGCTGTTCCCCAGGATCAATGGGAAAACGTGCTGGCCCAACTGGATGTCTTTGCTGTTACAGGGACTGCCCTTTTAACCCGGAAAATGGCCTGGTTCCTGTCCAGGGCACCCCGGGCAAAAATCGTCATCCTCGGCCCAACCACACCGATTTCCCCTTCATTGTTCAACCATGGGGCGGATTATCTTTGCGGTTCAGTGGTAACAGACATGAAAAAAGTCGGACAGGGTATTCGAGCCGGGCTGCCGTTTAAAATGGTTAAAAAAAATGGCGGGATTATTTTCACCCAATGGGAAAAATAAAAAAATCAAACAAAATACATATCCCCTGCATGGGATCGTGGAACTGTATGATGGATTTTGCCCCACCTCATTTTTACGGATGCTTCAGTGTTCTCAGATAGAACCGCTCATTCTTATATATTGAGACAAAAAGTTTCTTTTCACTCAACAGTTTTTCTATGATTGAAAAACCTTTTTTCGCTTTTTTCAAATAAGAATAAATTGCATCTTCCCGCATGGGATGGACTGATGTAATACTTAAGATATCAGCTTCAACATTTCCAGTATAGGCAAACTGATTTCCTTCGTACCCAATCAGGTATTCGGTATTTAATCCATGAGTGTCAAACACATGATAGGCACTGTTTATTTTCTGTTCTTCAGGGGGACAAACCCATTTCAGTGCCGGTGGTCTTGTGGGAATGCTCAGATAGGCCAGAGAGCCATTAATCTTGTTGATAAATTCAGCTGTTTTTTCAAGATTTTGAACATCGTCATTCAGATCTTTCACCAGCATGGTTTCAGTTACCAGCTGTCCCTTAAATTCTTTTGAAAACAACCGGACACCCTCTAATACAACATCAAATTTAATGCTTTTATGGGGTCGGTCTATTTTTCTCCAGATTGTTTCATCCAGAGTATCAATTTTAACAGAGACCCAGTCTGCTCCGCACAATTCATGCCGAACATCAGGCCTGTTCAGCAGGGTTGAATTTGTAATAACAGCCAGTGGTATGCCTAAGGGCTTCAATCTTTCAATTAATTGTCCCAGGTTTGCATCCAGCGTGGGTTCTCCATCCGACACAATGGTCAGGTAGTCAATGGATTCATTATTCAAACGGGCATTTTTTATTTTTTCTTTTGTCTCAATTAACAGCATATCAGGATCATAATAAGCGCACCTGTCCATGACCATTTTTAAAGATCTGCCCAGCTGACAATACACGCAGGAATATGTGCATATTTTGGAAGGGATATTGTTTATCCCGACACTCTTGCCCAGGCGCCTTGATGGGACAGGGCCAAAGACCCTTGTTTGTTCCATGTTTCACTCCTCAAAGCCATGCTATCCCTACAACAGTTTTTCAGCTCCTGAATATGCCTCTTCAACCTTTAATGCTGTTGCTCCGTGGCCGGGATGCTTTTTAGGATTCCATTTTTTCATATCATCGAACACAGGTCCATCTTTATGGTATTCAATACTTCCTTTAACCTGATAGGATTTGCCCTCCTTGGTTATAAACAGGATAGATCCTTTGCTGTTGTCCTCTATATTTTTCAGTGTTTTTGAAAAATAATTATTGGCAACCACCAGGGTATCGCCACTGTATATGGAGACACAGGTTGCATATATAGAATTGGGAATGCCCTCTTTATTCACGGTTGACAAAATGATGGGGCCTTTACGGTTTTCCCATGCTTTGCTGACTTCTTCGGGTAATGCTGCCATAATACTTCTCCTTTGGTGTAACGTGTTAAAAAAATTAGAGTTTTTCAAATTTGCCTGGATAGTCTTTTGCAAGATCAACATACAGCTGTTTTCCATATGTCCAGAAATCCTTGTGTTTTTGCTGGACATTACCAATAATTTTAAAGGGCACCCCCCCTGTTATTTTTTCATCAGGAATGATGGTTTTCTGGGGGACAACACAGCCTTCAGCAACAATGGTCCATGATCCAATAACAACATCAAAACCAATAACAGAACCAATTCCAATAACTGCATGTGATTTGATAGTTTTGCCATGAATAATGGCACCATGACCTACTGTAACATGGTCTTCCAGTTCAAGAATACCATCGGGCCTGATATGAAGAATGGCATTCTCTTCTATAGCGGTTCCGGTTCCAATGATGATTTTACCATAATCTCCCCTGACAATTGCCCCATGGCCAATATAACAATTATCACTTATAGTAACATCGCCAATGACCCTTGCCGAATCGCTGATATATGAATTTACCCCTACTTTTGGGATCCTTTCACCATATCGATATACCGCCATTTTGTTTGTCCTTTATTTTACCCTTTTATGCTATAATTGTTCAATATGATTTCTATGTGATGTCCAATATACTCACAAGCGGATTGGGCACTTTCATGTGTAATGGTTTGAATATCCGAAGAAAGGGCTTCAATTTTTTCTTCCGCAATCTCTGTTATTTTATTAATGGCGAATACATCGATTTCACCGTCTTCCGCCAAAAGCCCGCATCCTCCAATAACACCAAGATACTCATCATTAAAAAAAATGGGGACAACCAGTTTAAGTATACCGGCATCACACTCTTCAATAACAGGCTGTCTTGACTGCCTGGCCTGGTTTGCCATATTCATATGGGCCACAGCACAAATAAAACTCTGTCCTTTGTCCGTGGATTTTATGACCGGGCAAAGCCGGTTCGACCAATTTTTTGTTTGGGTAATTCTGATACCCTCGGTATTAAAAACAGACCCCTGAAGATTAAATTTATCAAACACGTTATTTTCAATTTCACTCCACCGCTCTACAGGTAGTATTTGTAAAAGTTCCATTTTTTATCCCTTTATCCTATCTTAGATATTCTTTTTTTGCTGATCAGACATAAAATTGTTTAATGCTTCCTGAACGGTTCTTGCCGCAAGACTTGCACAATGCTGATCTTCTTCAGGAAGTCGACCAATAGCATTTAAAACATCTTCTGCCGTGATATCTGCAAGCCTGTCCGGATCTTTTCCAATGGTCAGTTCTGCTGCAAAGGAACCACTGACATTGCTTGAGGCGCAACCATTGGTAGAATAAGAGGCGTTGGAAACTCGGTTGTTTTCAAATTTTAAAAAAAATTCCATGGTGTCACCGCATTCGCCTGTGACTTTGGCATAACCGTCAGGATCTTCCATCTTCCCATTAAACTTTGGGTTACGCCATCGCTGGAACCCTCTTTCTCCAAGAGCCTGTTTTGCATCTTCAAATATTTCAGCTTGAAGGTTATCAATAAAGTCATCAAGGTTGCTCATGATTAAAAAGCCTTTCCGCAACAGCTCCCTGGACCGGCACAGCCTTGTGCTTTTCCAGGGGATGATCCGCAACAGGCTGTATCATTCAAACCCGGCAGGCTATTTTTGACCGGGCCTGACATGGATGAGGGCGCTGATATCTGTTTTGTCAGGTTGAAACTGCCGCAGGAATCACAGACAGGCGTTTCCTTTGTCCCAAGAATGAGAAGTTCTGCAGATGTCCCACAGTCCTCACATTTAAATTCGTAAAGAGGCATTTGTTTCTCCTTTTGTAAAAAAATAAACCCCGGCCCGGAATGGGTTTTTACCGGTTGTGCCGGAGGCGTTTCCCATTATCTTAATGGTTTTGTTTTAATGGTTTTATTTTACCAATGGCCGTCTTTATTGGAATCATCTGCAAAGATAACATTGCCCTGTTTGAATTTCTGGACAACATCAATCACTCTGCCTGCCTGGTCATTTACTACTTTTACACCAGCGGCTTTAAGAGTATTAAAGGCATTTGGTCCGCAAAACCCTGTCAGTAATATATCGGCATCCTTATCACTGACCATTGCTGCAGCCTGAATGCCGGCACCCTTAAAGGCATTTTTGTTTTCATTATTGTCAAACGCCTCAAATTCAAGGGTTTCCGTATCCACGATGATAATATACGCGGCTCTTCCAAATCTTGGATCGAGTTGGGAATCCAAATCTTTTCCCTGGGATGTGACTGCTATTTTCATATTGGAACCTCCTTTTTTTAACCAACACTAGTGTATGGTTAAGCAAAAATATTATCAGGTTTATAAGGATGAGTCCCTTCAATAACTTCAACACCTGATTTTGCTTTAATTTTGTTTATAATAGTTTCTTTATACGGGCAATGATCAATGATACAAGGCGCAACATGTATTTTGGTTACCTTTTCCTGCATGGGATTATTCCATAAATTCATTTGGGCAAGACGGGTTACAATAGTTGCGCCGGGACAATCACCACAATTTAATAACCCGATAATCTGGTCATCTTGATTCTTGTATCGTGCAAACTCACCATCTCTTTTGTTAAATCCGACCAGGCATCGGCTACAGCCGATACAGACATCATCCATTGCTTTCTTGCATCCGACAATTAATATTTTTTCCATTTTATTTTTCCTCAAAAAATATAAAATTTTATTTAGTGCAGGATATTTATGTGGGAATATAATTTCCTGTTTCCAGAGTCATTTCAAATGTGCCATTTTGAACAATGTTAACGGTTACTTCGCCGAACTGATCTGTTTTTATATTATTGTTCATTAGTTTTCAGGAACTTAAAAATAATATTGTGCATTTTTTGGCACAAGATTATTTTGTTAAGATCCTTATCCAGTTTATCTGGGTTAGGCAATGCCTGGAGTCTTAAAGGAATTAATACCTATTGTGCTCCGCCCCCACAAACCTGGTCATTTGTAATTTCAGCCAGTTTTCCCGCTATCAAATCCTCAACCACCGGTTTGATTTGCTCACGCTCGGCATCGTGGTATACATCAATGGCCACCTGCCTGAAACCCATGAGTGGCCGCATGCCGATACCGCCGACAACCAAGGCGGTGACTCTGTTTTCTGATAAAAGATTGACCGGCACCATGCAACCACCCTGGGCATGCTCCTGGTTTTGAAGAATGGATATTTCTTTAATCTCAGAATTTTCCACATCTATCAGGGTAAACACATCGCAATGTCCAAAATGGCCTGCTCTTGTTCCGTCAATTCCGCCCTGTCCGTTTGAAGGGATGGCTATTCTTCCGTTTTCCATAATTTAGTAACTCCTATAAATGTTGTAGTATATTGTTCACAGGCGCATTAAAGGCCGGCATGGTCACAATGGTATCCCATACCTGCCGTGTTTCAGCAGCAGCCTGTGAGTCGTTGTTATATTCAAAAATAGTTTTTGCCTGGATCATTGCCTCTGTAAATGCCGGGTCAAAAGAAATTTTTCCCACCACCGTAATATTCTTTTCCCGGGCATGGGTTTCAATTTTTTGGGTTTGCTCAAGGTTTAAGTCATATTTATTAATACAGACCATGGCCGGAATATTAAAATGACTGGCAAGCTCTGCCACTCTTACCATATCATGAAATCCTGAAACCGTTGGTTCTGCAACGATTAATACTGCGTTTGCCTGGCCAATAGACGCAATAACCGGACACCCGATACCGGGAGGGCCGTCAGTGAGGATCAGATCAAGATTTTTTTTGTCGGCAAGTTTTTTTGCCTCCTGCCGGATCAGGGCAACCAGTCTTCCTGAATTTTCCTGGGCAATGCCCAGTTTTGCATGAACCATGGGTCCCAGTCGTGTATCAGAGATATACCACTGTCCGCAAAGGGTCTCTGGAAAATCAATGGCCTCTTCCGGGCAAAGGTCCACACAGACACCGCACCCTTCACAGGCAATGGCATCAATTTCAAAGGAATCCTTGATTGCATCAAATCGGCACAGTTCAATACAACGGCCGCACTGGGTGCATTTTTCAAGATTAATCAAAGCCTCATGACCTCCTATAAAATCATAGGACTTTTTAAAATCAGGATTTAAAATAAGGTGAAGATCGGCAGCATCCACATCTGCATCACACAGCAGCATGTTCTTTGCCAGGGAGGCAAAAGCGGATGTTATGCTTGTTTTACCTGTACCGCCTTTTCCGCTCAATATAATTAGTTCTTTCATCAGTTAAAGTCCTCCCTTTTCAACCAGTTGCTTCATTTTATCGAACAGGGCCAAAAAGCTTTCTTTATATTCAGGCATTTCGTCCACAATCATCAAACCCTTGGAATAAATCTGTGCAATTTTTTTATCAAAAGGAATTTCCATCAAAATGGGAATTCCTTCTTTTTTTGCATATTTATTGACATCATCATTGCCCATACCGGCACGGTTGATAACGATACCACAGGGAATATCAAGAATTTTTACTGTTTCAACGGCCAGTTTTAAATCATGAAGACCAAAAGGGGTAGGTTCGGTGACCAGAAGAATAAAATCCGCCTTGTTCATGGCGGCTATAACAGGGCATGATGTCCCGGGAGGAGCATCAATAATGGTGATAAGATCCGTATCAGTATAAGACCTGACTTTTTTGATGATGGGGGGAACCATGACCTGTCCGATCTCCAGACGACCATTGATAAAGGGCATTCCATTCACAGACCCATGCTCAATAATACCCAGAGTTCGTTCTTTTTCAATAATCGCCTTTTCAGGACAGACTTCAAAACAAACGCCACATGAATGGCAGAGATTTTCAAAGACCATTACTTCATCCTTTAAAACTGCAAGGGCACCAAACCTGCAGATATCCATGCATTTCTTACAGAATGTGCATTTTTCAAGGTCTATTTGAGGCACTGGTGCAAAAACCGGCTCTTCTTTTTGAAAAACCGGGTTGAGAAAAAGATGGGCATTGGGTTCTTCCACATCACAGTCAAGAACCTGTGTTTTATTTGAAAGGCACAAGGCTAGATTTGTGGCCACTGTTGTTTTTCCAGTTCCGCCTTTGCCGCTGGCAATACTGATAATCATTTGAGTTTACTCCTTATTCTGCAGATGTTCGGTTTGCAATCCGGGTAATACGGTTCATATGATCCAGAAGCTTGATCATGGATGTTTTATCAGGTTCCAATGGGAACTGCATCAATACACCCAGTCCTTCATAAGCTTCATGGAATTCGTCGTGGGTTAATGCACTCAAAACGACACAATCAATCATGGCATTTTTAAAAATAATGGTCTCAACAAATTTTCTGCCTGCCATGTCAGGAAGCGTTTCATCTGTAATAACAAGATCAATGTGTTTTTCAGAAAGAAGTTCAACAGCATCCTTTGCTGTGCCTGCCCATTCAAAAGACATTTTGTTTTCAGTGAACACCGATTCAAGTGATTTAAAAACATCTTTTTTCTGACTGACTAATAAAATATGCGTCATTTTAAATTGTAATCTCCTTTTTTTTTAGCTTGAATACCAAACTATTTGCTTTCTGAAATACACTGTGGTGAAGTATCAGCAATGTTTTGTTTCAGATCGGTTAAAGCCAGATATAAAGCACCCACAGTAAGTTCTGCACAATGAAAATGATCCCATGGAAGTGTTTCTAAAAAATCGTTGATCTGTTCCGGGGAAATACACCACGCCTCTTCAATGGTTTTTCCCTTACAAAGTCTTGCAAGTGCATTGCAACAGGCAACAGTGTTCATGCATCCCTGAACCCAGAAAGAAACTGATTCAAGGGCATTGTTTTTACAGGTTAAAAAAATTTCTACTTTATCTTTGCAGTCTCCTGTCCTGGTACCGTATCCATCAGGGTGAGCAACTTTGTCAATATTGTCTGTACTCAAGGCCATTTCTATATATTTTAATGAATGATCTCTTAAAAAATCCATATTATCATTTTGCTTTTGCATAAAACTTCCTCTTTTAAAAATTCTACTATCAACATAGCAAAGATAGCAAAGAGCATGCCACCTCAAAAAAGAATTGTGGTGAATAAAAATTATTGAATGATTATAGTTGGTTAAGTTAAAAGAATACGATTTTGAAAAACTCTATGCAGATTGCATTAATGCGACTCATCGCTTTTTATCAGGCGTTGTTTTAAGATTTTTTATTCATAACTGACTATATTGAGTAAGCCTCCGGCTATAATTGATATGAATTCCTAAATATTGGTAAAAATTTATTTGCGGCAACTTAAAACAACACGTGGTAAAAATTTATTTGCAATAATTTAAGACGACACTTGAATAAAATTTTAAGAAAATTAGCTTCAGGCAAAGGGTTACTGATCTGCACCCTCAATCAAAAGTCGCATTTTTGCGTCTCTAATATACTGATATTATGAACTCCAACCCATAGATATATACGATACTGCATATTAACTATTTGTTCAATTTATTGAATTTAAAAGAACTTTTTAAAAATTATAGTTGGCAAATACTATTTGGCATACCATTTGCAAGTTCCTGGCATACCGTTTGCAAATTAGGGTAAAGATAAAAGAAATAGAATAGTCCAAGAATAAACAAAAGCATTCTGTTTTTTGAGGGATATATACATAAATGTGTAAGAAACAAAAAAATGGTTTGTGTAAATCGGAGATAAAAATGGAAAAACAACAGCCCTGGGATTGGAATACGGATTTAAAAGAAATTCCAGTTGGAGAATGGAAAACCCGATTTAACTGGGTGGAAGAATTTAATATCAGTCCTGATGGAGAACATATTGCAAGTATTGTAAATGTGGATGAAATGGCATTTAAGATCTGTATGAATGGAGAGGTCCAGGACGCTGAATATGAAAAAATATGGAGTCTGAGACCCCTTCCTGATAACAAATTTGCAGCCTTTGTTTATAATGATGATGAATGGACACTAATAGTAAACAATACGGAATGGTCCAACAAATTTTACTTTATCTGGGATTTGCAAATCAGTTCGCAAGGTAAGCATATTGGATTTGCCTTTCAAAAAGACTCAGAATACGGAATGGTGGTCGATGATTGCCCCTGGAATAAGGTTTATACCAATATGTCCGGCATGACCTTGTCAGACAATGGATTCTCTGCAGCTGTTGTTCAGGTATCATCCATGGCTGCTGCAGATGTGGATGCGTTTAAAAAAGGCTTATTTTCCACTGCCGTTAACGGCAGTGCTTTTAATAAAACTTTTTTAAATATTTGGGACATCACCTTTGACCAAACCGGCCATAATCTGGCCTCAAGCGTCAGACTCGACCGTGAAGCTTATACCATTGCCCAAAATGATATCATTTGGGACAGAACATTTCAGGCGGTTTGGAAACCTCAGTTTTTAAACTCGGGAAAGGTGCTGGCACCAGTAAGGGATGCGGGGAAATGGAAATTGTTCCAGGACAATGAACCCTTTTGGGAAAAAGGATATGATCAGATCTGGAAAATCACGCCATCCCCTGCAAACGATGACATTGCAGCCATTGTATCACTCTCCTATGGCAAATGGACTGTGGCTGTGAATGATAGGGTCTGGAACATAAGCTGTGACACAATGATTTGTGATATTTTTTATTCAAACAATGGGTCCTGCCTGGTGGCTCTGTTAAAAAACAAAGGGGTTTGGAATCTGGCAGTGAACCAGACACTGTGGAATCTTTGCGCAGACAAATTATTCACACCCTGTATCAGTCCTGACGGATCACTTGTGGCAGTTGTTATAGAAAAACAGGGGAAATACCATCTTATTGTGAACAATAAAATCATTGTCAGTAATTACGATTTTATTACAAGCCCGGTTTTCAGCCCTGACCAGTCAAAAATACTTGTCAAAGGAATTGAAAAAGGGATTTATAAACGCCGAGTTCTATCTGTATAAATTAAGAGATACAAAGGAAATTTAAAACATATGAAAAATTGGAAGTGTCGGCAAAGGAGACTGAAATGAATACTTTTATTGGCTTTATCATGGGCCCAATGGTTTGGATATCGGCAATGGTTTTTATATTTGGACTTTTAATTAAATTTATAATCATTATTTTCATGATAACTCCTTATACACAATTTCAAATTGGCTGTTGTTTAAACAGCAGCATTATTTTTTGTTAGATTCTTCAATTTTCAGGCTTCATGCTTTCTGCTATGCTGATAAACGCACCCGTAATGGAAGATTCTTTAAATTTGTCTTGAAAGGCAACCCCTTCATCCCCACATTTTACCATATCAGAATCAAAGGGAATTCTACCCAAAAATTCAATCCCATAGTCCTTTGCTGTTTTTTCCCCTCCGCCGATTCCGAAAATATCAACAGCTTTTCCGCAATGAGGGCAGGCAAAACCGCTCATGTTCTCTATAATTCCAAAAATGCTCATATTAACGTTTTTACAAAAACTAATTGATTTGCGGATATCTGCCAGAGCAACTTCCTGGGGAGTAGTAACAATAATAGCCTGGGCGTCCGGGATCAACTGGGCAACAGTCAAGGGCTCATCCCCTGTTCCAGGTGGGGAGTCGATAATCAAAAAATCCAAATCCCCCCAACTGACTTCCCCAATAAACTGCCTTATAGCTGTATGTTTCATAGGTCCCCGCCAGATAATAGCTTCGTCTTTGTTCGGCATCAGAGATTCCATGGATACGACCTTTAAATTATCTCCATAGCGCATGGGCGTCATCTTTTTATCACTGTCAGCCGAAAGTATTCCATTCAATCCGAGCATCCTGGGAATGTCGGGCCCATGGATATCCACATCCATTAGTCCAACTGTATAACCCTTGTTGGCAAGGGCAATGGCAAGATTCACAGAAACGCTTGTTTTTCCGACACCTCCCTTACCGCTCATCACAATGAATTTTTGTTTAATTTTTCCCAATGATTTTTTGGCAAGTTCATCCGGGTTTGGCCCTGGTATATGACTTGCTATATGGCTTCCTGATGATTGTTTCATATTTTTTCCCTTTGTTGCGAATTGTAAATAGTGCCTGACCGAAAACTCCGTGAGTTTTCGTCCACTCACTAACTATATGAACAGATTCTATTAATTCTTAAGCAAAGATTATACCAATAGACCTTAAAGAATATATCGCAAATAATTTCAGTATATTATCAAAAACAAGACTATTAGTTTTTTGATAATGAACAAAAAAAAGTAGCAATAATGCTTCGATTTTGTGCAATGAGGCTTTATC
>JAQICW010000057.1 GCA_027858355.1 Desulfobacula sp. | reverse complement strand
GTGCGGAAACGGTGGGTTGTTGTGCGAAATTGGTAAGTCAGATTGTGGAAATCAAGAGTTGGATTTTAGAGTAAAAAGAACCTGGCCCAAAGGACAGGACTTTTCAGGGTAAAATAAACTATCAGTACACAACATACTATTTGGAGGAGAAATGCGGCGAAAAAGCAGTATTATAGTAATAATTTTAATTGTTGTACTTGCGGGGGCTTCTCTTTTTTACTTGTTTTATCCAAAGGTAAGGGGTGGGCAATCTCTTGCTACGGTGAATGGCGAGAATATTACTGTCAGTGACTTTAATCAGGAAACAGGGAATGTCGACGAACAGACCAGGGGAATGATCAGGGAAAATCCGGCCGAATTTCTTGAAGGAATGATTGTGAGAACTCTTATTCTGCAGGAGGCTAAAAAAGAGGGCCTATTGCCTGCCAGGGAAAAGAAAGATCATGAAGGCTCCATATCATCTGAAAATGCGGCAATCAAAGAGTTCATAGAGAAAAAATTTTCTTCTGTTCCTGCTGTCAACCAGAAAGAAATTGAAGCATTCTATGAAATGTACAAAGATCGAATGGACGGAAAGTCGCTTGAACAGACAGCTCCGATGATCGAACAAATAATCGGGCAGGGAAAACAACAAAAACAGTTGGAGCAGTTCATTGGAGACCTTCGTAAAAGCGCCAGGGTTGATATTTATGAGAAACGTTTGAAAAAGCTCGCAGCCAAACCGCTCGACTCGAATACAGAGGCGGATTTTTTAAATGCTCTGAAGAGCGGCAAGCCTGTCATGGTCGATTTTGGGTCGAATTCCTGTATCCCATGCCGCCAGATGAGACCTATAGTTCATGAAGTCAAAAAGGAGTATTCAGGGAAGGCTGAAGTCCTTGTAATCGATGTTCACAAATATAACAGTCTTGCAAGTAAACAGAAAATACAACTGATCCCCACTCTAATCTTTTTTGATTCAAACGGTAAAGAGGTTCACCGCTATCAGGGATTTATGAGCAAAAAGTTGATCCTGGAACAGTTCAAAAAAATGGGCATTAGTTAATACCCGTGTTGAGCGGTTCAACAAGCCTAAAACTGTAAATATGGAAATGTAGGGGTTTATGAGTTCGGCATGTAAAACTTGACGCCTTATGCACAATGTGGTATTTTTATGCATAAAAGATAAGGAGGCCGATTATGAGAACAACGCTTGATTTACCTGTAGATTTATTAGATGAGGCTATGCAAGCCACCCATATTAAGACAAAAACTAAAGTCATCACCATAGCCTTGGAAGAATTAATCAGAAAATCAAAAATTGCGGAGTTAAAAGAATTTAAAGGAAAAGTCGATTTGGACATTGATTTAAACACAATCAGACGGCGTCGATGTCAGTATTAGTCGACACTTCAGTATGGGTTGAGTATTTCAGGAAAGGAAACAATTCTGAAAAACTTGATTTCTTAATTGATGAAAATCTCATTGTAACAAATGATCTAATTCTGGCAGAGCTGATACCCTTCCTGAAAGTTCGAAAGCAAAGAAAATTGACCAATTTATTGCTAAATATCAACAGGTTGAATTTGTCCATTAATTGGGGCCAAATTATTGAGTATCAATACAAATGCCTCAAAAATGGATTGAATGGTGTTGGTATACCAGATTTAATAATTGCCCAAAACACAAAACAAAATAATTGTAACATTTATTCACTGGACAATCATTTTAGCCTAATGAAGGATATCCTCACCCTTAAGATACAAATATAGATTTCAGCTACGCCGAACAAAGCTCGTGTACGAGGGACATGTTAAATGAAAGGAGCATGCTGATGAAGGTTAACGTAGACGAGTTAAGCGAAAAAGAGCTCATAGAACTTAATAATAAAATTATAGAACGGTTGCGTTTTTTGAGTCAAACGCGTTCGCATGCCCAAATGATGAAATTCAATATTGGTGATCGTGTCACCTTTCAACCAGAGGGCAGTGCCGCCATATTTGGGATGTTGACTCGATACAACAAGAAGACAGTAACAGTCATCACTAATGATGGACGACGATGGAATATATCGCCAGGTTTGTTGCGAAAAGAAAAACCAGATGAGCGGACTGATATTGGTGATAGTAATGTAATAGAGTTGAAACAGAGATAAGTTTGTGATTCCGGCCTGACTCGTCGGCATCAATCGCAAGATGGTCGTGATGGGTTCTGGATTCAAATTAACGGCATTTATTCTTTTCCAGACAGCCATTTAGCGAAAATGCCATCATTGGCAATTCCGCTAAATGCCGACTTATTAAAAGGTTTCACAGTCCCTCAAGTAGCTGAAAAGCATGGTTGGGGGGCGGGCGTCATCCCCCGTCTATCGAAAGACATTCGGAACGAATTACCTGAAGTGAAGGGGTTCTCGGAACGAAATATTGGCCATATGATGCGTTTTGCGCGTGAATATAGTATGCTGTTAATTTTGCAGCAACCTGTTGCAAAAATTCCGTGGGGCCACAATATTCTGCTCATGCAAAAGATCAAAGACCTGCCAACTCGATTGTGGTATATACGGCAAGCTATCAACATAAGTCACCCAGAAAAATCGATCATCTTGATGTGGACTGGGACAGCACTTCTGAGGGTACTCAATCAGGCAGATGCAATGCGTATGCTGCTTGCGATGTGGTAAATAGTATTTCTGAGAAATATAGAGAAAATTGAGGAGTAGACGGCATGCCAGTATTTTTCGCAAAAGAACAACATGTTTTGATTCAGCTTGAGTCAGAGGATGATTGGTTGAGTTTCTATAATAGCTGCGAGGGGTATATCACGGAGAGGGATTTTCGGTTGATTCATGAATATCTGAATCAATCCGCAAAGACAGTTGTTATTGAAAAAGGCTATGTGGATGCCGATTATCGGGATACGTACTTTAATTTCTTCTCCCGGAAGTTTGCCCAGTATCCAAGTAAAACCATCAGGGCAAATTTCTTCACTGATAAAATATCCCACCGGATGTTGTTTCAACTTGATCGGTTTCAGGATGAATATATCGGCTTTATCGTGTTAAGACCCAACCGTGTTGCAGCCATTGGCCGCACCATCCTTGATCCTGAAAAATTGTCTTTTGTCTCAGGGCATATTTGCGTTTCCGAGTATCCGGTACATATACTTGGCGCTGAGTTGATAGCAACAGGCTTTCCATATATGAGCCAGGACACGGATGTGACAGTTTGCGCCCATGCCGCCTGCTGGATGATTTTTCGATATTTCAGCCAGCGGTACAACCGATATGCTGAAAAATGGCCTTATGAGGTATCTCAGCTTACCAGGGACGTTTCAGCCGGAAGGCTGGTTCCATCAAAAGGGCTGACAGCCTACCAGGTAACCGAAATGTTTTCCAATTTTGGTTTTACGCCTGAAATTTACATTCGCGGCCAGCACCAGGATTTATTCGACAAGCTTCTCTATATGTATGTTGAGTCCGGGCTGCCGGTTGTTGCAGGTTTGACCAAGCATGGGCATGCTATTACCATTATCGGTCACCTATCGGATTACAATATTCCTTTTCCTGAAACTCCAGAATCAAGTGACGTCTATCTGTGCGGTTTCATCGCCAATGATGACAATTTTCTGCCTTACCATAGTGTGAGAAAAAATGATCCTGTGCCAGTTGGATACTGGTCACAATATAAGATGGAGGATATTGATACGTTCATTGTGCCGTTATATGAAAAGATCCACCTCTCAGCCGAACACGTTGTGAAGCTGTCAGAAGCAATCTTAACGGAAGAGACGTTGGGTTTAAATGCTCGGTCAAATCTGTTGAAATATGAGGATATTGTCACCCGGACATTTTTAACTTCATCGAAGTCCTTTAAGAAAAAGAGAAGAGGGGATTCGGTGCCGTTTGGGATAGCAAATGTGTATTGTGAAATGGCTATGCCAAAATTTATCTGGGTGTGTGAGCTTTCCACCCCTGACCTGTTCAAAGATGGCAAAATTGCCGGTGAAATACTTTTTGATGCGACCGCAAACCCCCATGACAGAATGGCATTTTTATCCATCCACTATCCTGACTTTCTTTTGCTGAACAATAGAGATTTCTTGACAAATGACCCAAAAAGATTTAGTATTCATAATGTTAACACAGACGCAATTATTCCATATCATTGTTATGTGAACAATCTTTCCGAGGTATGAGATGAACTCATTAAAAAAGCTTAAAATGGAAAAAGTAAAGAACCTGCTATCCTCAAAAGAGGACGTTAATAAAGTACGTTCTTCTCTGGAGCAGAAAACCGCTCAAGCCTTTGTAGACTTTGCCAAGTCAAGGCAGAAAGTGCAGGAGATGGCTCACCTGAAATAACTCGACTGAATTTTAACAATTCTTTTGTTATCAAGCCCGAATGCTTTTTTACGACAAGCATTCGGGCTTTTTTAATATTTCAAGCTCCAGTTTGGTACGTACCAGTTCTTTTTGCAGGGATTTAAATTCGCGTCCAGATGGG
>JAQICW010000048.1 GCA_027858355.1 Desulfobacula sp. | reverse complement strand
CCGTTATCCGTTATATCAAAATGAACTTTGAGCTTTGCTTTTATTACAAAAAGACATTATAATCACATATATTATAAACTTCTCAAAATGAAAACTTTAGAAAGGTTATATATGGAAACCACAGAAAATATACGAGGCAAAGAATTACCCCCGAGTCTTAGAAAACGATTCAATGTTAAAAGTCGTGATTATTTAACGGTTACGGTTAAAGTTCGTTATGATGAAGAGTGCGACGTAGATAATGTATGGGATACTATAATTGATGGTGTTAAAGAAGCGTCTAAAGATTTAAAAGCAGGAAAAAAACTACCCACAATTCAAGAAGTATTAGAAAATCTCTAATGTATGTAATTCGACCCATTGCCCCATTTACAAAAAATCTAAAAAAGCTTAAAAAAAATACCCCAGAATCAAAAATGATTTAAGTCTTTTTATTAAAAATCTTGAGCAAGGTTTTTTTGAAGGAGATAAATTACAGGGTTTCGAGGGGAAAAATGTTTATAAAGTCCGTATACTCTCTACCGATCAGAAAAAAGGAAAAAGCGGAGGCTTCAGGATTCTTTATTACGTGGTAACCGAGGACAACAACATTTTTTTACTCTTCGTTTACGCCAAAGCCTTACAACCAAACCCCACCTCTGAACAAATAAAAGAATTTAAAAAAGCCATTGAAGAACTCACCTAAAACGATGTGACTACTCCCCCTTTAAGCTAACTCGACAATCAAGTTTTTGGGCTGTGAGCAAAGTCCACAATTCCATAATCGAAACTTATCAAGAGGACTTTTCAAAGCATGCAGGGTCAAAAAACTTGCACCGCATGCGAAATGTATTTAATTTTGTTGCCGGAAACGTAGGAAAAAGAATCAAATACAGCAATATTTCCTCCCAGGATCAAAGTGGTACGCTAAAAAAAGACCTCAATCTGTTATCCATGGCCCGAATTATCGGAAATTATTCATTAATTTCACTGCCGCTATATCTAATTGAACGTCTGGAAGTTCTTGTTGAATACTATTTGCTTAAAGACCGCAGATGAAAAAACCCTAACCCCAAGTTTCATTCATTAATCTTAAACACCCCTTTTTGGTATCAAAAAGTTCACCCTAAGACCTTTTTAGCCCATATTTTATGCAATATTATCTGTAAAAACAAAAACTTACCGGGGTCAGACCCTGCTATCTGTATCTGACCCTGCTATCTTAAATAAGTGCAATAAGGCAAGCCTGACCCCTCTAACGGCCGGCGCCGGTTAGGACCGCTTTGGCCGTGAGGACCAGGATCTTGAAATCGTTGAACAGCGACCAGTTGTCAATGTACTTTAAATCCAGTTTCATCCAGTCTTCAAAGCTTAAGTCATTGCGCCTGGGCGCAATCTGCCACAAACAGGTCATCCCGGGTTTCATGGACAGCCTGCGCCTTTGCCATACGGAATATTCATCCACTTCTTTAGGGATGGGCGGCCTTGGCCCCACAAGACTCATTTCGGTTTTTAAAACATTAAACAGCTGGGGCAGTTCATCCAGGCTGGTCTTCCGCAGAAAAGTCCCCACCCAGGGAATAATCCTGGGATCATTCCTGATCTTAAAGGCAGGTCCGTCCGCCTCATTCATCTCTGCAAGCTCTTTGAGTCTTTCATCTGCATCCGCAACCATGGTCCTGAACTTATGCACCATAAAATGTCTGCCGTTCATGCCCAACCGCTCCTGCTGATAGAAAACAGGGCCCTTGGAAAATATTTTGATGGCAAGGCCGATACCGATGAAAACAGGTAGCAGAACAAAGGTCAGAACCAGGGCCCCCACAAAATCAAACACATGCTTTATCAGCATGGCCCCTTCATTATGGGGAGTAGACTGAAGGGCCATGGTATGGACCCCTAAAAACTCTTCAAACCGAATGGCAGCTATTCCCGGCCGGTACATCAGATAATGGATTTCCCAGTCCGGAATAATCCGTACATTTATCCCCAGGCTTTCTGCAAAGGCAAGATACCGATCTCCTTTTTCCAAGTCTTTAAGGGGCATGGCAAAAATCAGTTCATCAACAATATTATCCCGCAAATAGGCTTCCAGGTTCTGTACAAGGCCTATGACTTTATGATCATTAACAACAGTCTGGCCAAGGCGGTCTTCATCCACATCAAAACAACCCAGAACCCTGTATCCCGTGGCTTTATATTTTCCCACTGCTTTAATAAGATCTTTTGCCCGTTCTTTGCTCCCCACAATAAGAACATTCCTGGTGTTAAGTCCATCTGTCCTGACCTTTTCCAGGATTTTGAAAATAATCAATTTGGATAAAGTGAGCAAAGAAATACTAAGAATCAAAAAAATACCCATTAACAGACGGCTGATACCTTGGATATGCAGAAAATACATGGCAATATTCACCAGTATTATCCCCAGGAAACATGATTTTAAAATTGTGGTGAAAAAATGCCAGAACGGCTGTTGCCGATAGGACATGTACATGCCCATCCATTTAAAGGAGATATACCAGGCAATGATAATCAACAGAAGAACAATATAATAATTTGGATCATTTGAAAGGCTGCTCAACTTACCGGGAAGTAAATGTCGTTTGATAAAATAGGCTGCAATAAAAGAGAAACCGGTAATGATAATATCAAGAGTTTTCTGCATATCCAGAATTAATGAACCTTTTTCTCTAAGCATGCTTACCTCTAAATTTGGCAATTGTAAGTCTGTAGGGTCTCAAAAAGTAATGGAGAAATGAAACAGACGCAGGTACAGGATAATAGAGCCATTCTTTATCTGTTGGCCGGAATAGCAGTCTGAGGGCATACCGAATTTTATCAACGTAAGAATCTCTGATCCTAATATGAAATGATGAAAATCTATCAGATATGCCTTTTTTGTCTTTATCAGATAATAAGTTGAACAAATTGTTATTAACCTCATTCGCTATCTCTAAAACAGTATCTCTGCTTTCAACTTCTAACAGTATGGCATCAGGCACCGGTGCTTTAAGAAGTTTTATAGCCAGGTACAGACCAAGAGAAAGCATTTTTTTGCATTGCCAGTCTGCAGAAATTTTATTTATTTTTTTCCAATCAAGATTCTTATTTAGCTTGATAAGTTCTGCCAGACAACAAACCTGTTCTAAATGTTCCCAACCATGTTTGGAACCATGAACACAAAGGTAGACTAAAAGTGCTTCTGGTGAAAGACAGGGTATCTTCGTGCTATTTATGACTCCTGTTGTGATATGTGCTTTAAGATCGGAGGTCTCAATTGGGAGGGATAAATAGAGGCCGGATAATTCCCAGTGAAGCTCAACCGTTATTTTTCTTTTGGGGTCATAAAAGGAAAAATGATCTTCGTCATTAATGTATTTTTTAAATTGAGAATCTTTCAATACAAATTGTGCAGTCAAGCCTTGTTTTTTTAAAAGATTAAAAGCTTGAACAGCATTAGATTTGTCTACAAGAATATCGAGATCTGAAAAAGGTCGAAATATTATATCCCCATATATTTGTTCAGCAAGAGCAGGGCCCTTAAACGGCAGCATAAAAATGTCTTGCTCCTTAAAGGCTTCTACAAGCTTTTGTAAGAAAATAGTAAAAAAAAGATTTTTGATACCTGTTGATATCGCCAGCTCTTTTAATTCGGACATTAATATTTCTGGAACATTTTCTTTGAGAAGTTTTAAATTTTGATATCCGATGACGTAGGTTCGATTTTGAATAATGAGTGCTTTGAAAAATCCCCAGTCAATATTTTTGGCACTCAGGTATTTAATTCGTTCAAGATCTCGTTCGTCAACCTTTACATTGGAGCATAAAAGGACAAGCTCAATTTCTTTAGAAAGGTTTTTGTGGTGAGTATCTTCCATTAGCAGCTACTTTTTATTTTTTAAAAGTTGTTTGAAAAAATAAAACACAAATCTCGGGTTATGTTTCAAATATCTTTTCCAGAGCCTTTTGGGGTCACTGGCGAAACGGAATAACCATTCCATTCCAGCTTTTTGCATCCAGCGCGGTGCATGTTTTTTCTGACCGCTGAAAAAGTCAAATGCGGCACCAACACCTATCATAACACAATTTAGCCGGTCTTTATGTGTGGCCATCCATTTTTCCTGCTTGGGGCATCCGATGCCTACAAATAGAACTTTTATACCGGAGTCATTGATCTGTCGGATATAGTTCTCGTCTTCTTTATGGCACAATTCCCTAAAGGGAGGGGATTCAGCAAAGGGAATGTTAAGTTTTGGATATTTTTTATTTAGGAATGCAGTGAAGTCCTGAAGGCTATTTTTTGTTCCACCATATAACCCGATGGGTGTTCCGTTTCTTTCTGATTCAGTGCAAACGTTTAATAACAAATCTGAACCTCGGACTTGAGACGCATTTTTTGCTCCAAGGAGTTTCTGTGCCCAAACAAGTGGTTTGCCGTCTGGAACTACAAGGTCCGCTTCATTTACTATTTTGCAAAAACTTGGATTATCAAAAGCTTCCATGCACATATGGACATTTGAAACACAGATATAAGCACCGGAATTCATCTCCATTATAGATATGACCTTTTTTGCCGCCTCATTGATTGATATCACGTCAACCATCATTTTTAGTATTTTATAGCTAATGCTTTGTAAGCGTAATGTATTATTCATATTTTAAATAAATTTAAGTATTTGCTGACTATGTTTTCTGGATAATGATCATTTATCGGGTAATCTGGACTAATGCCTTCGTCCATTATATCGATAATCTGTTTTGCTAAATCTATAGGATTTTGACTTCGCATGACAAATTGGGGGCAGTATTTATCAAATTCAGGGATATTGGCAGGCAGTAAGCAAGGTCGCTTCATTATCATAGCCTCTAAACTTATTCTCGGAAGCCCTTCATTAAATGATGGATTAACACAGATGGAAGCATATTGTATGAAGGAGATGATGTCTTTATGGGGTAGTTTTCCCAAATAAACAATGCTATGACTCTTCAAAAGATGGATCAGTTGTTTATTATTGGATTTTAGAAAGCCCGCCAGAACAAGTTTTATCTCTGGATAGTGTGGACTTATATATTTCGTAAAGGCTTTTAGTAACAAAAGAGCCCCTTTTTCTTCTTTTATGGCACCGGCATAAAAAATATATTTAAACTTATCTATATTATGTTGTTCCAATATTTTTATATCTGAATTTTTAGGCAGATGTGGTTGAATAACAGGAATATGAAAGATTTTGTTTAGTTGTATCCCATTGGAGGCTAAATGGTCCTTGATATTTTCAGAACACGCAACAATTTTATCAAAGTTATTTAGTTTTCTAACTTTGCAATCCTTTAACAAAGCATCTCTAACATCAGCAATAAAAAGCGTCTTTTTAAAAGTTGTTTTTAATATGGTGAACACAAAATTAAAAAGGCCTATGTGGTTGAAGAAACTGGTGTGAATAATCACTGTTGCAGGATATTCTTTTTTAAAAATGTTGAGTAGTTTAAAATAAAGAAAATTTTGAACCATATATAAAAAATAGGTTTTTTGAGTTTTGTTTTGCCCCGCCCATGAAGGAAATACACCATAGTACTTTCCTTGAAATTCTCCTTTTTCACTATCGCTAATTACAGTTACTTGGTACTTGTTTTTAATTAATAAATTAGATAATGTTTGATAGTAAATTGATGCACCTGCACCTCCACTATGGAAAACAGGTGTTATAATTATAATGTTTTTACTCAGTTCCACTGTTCTTTGTAGGTTGATATCCAAATTTATTCAGTACCCCAATTATTATTTTTTTCGTAACCTAAGGTTATTAATACATCACCTGCATATTCTTTGAATTTCTTGCAGGATTGATTATTGAAGTAATTTATCCAGTCTCCAGAAACACCTTTTCGAAGAAAATTATTTTTATTTAAGTCTCCAGGATTTC
>JAQICW010000044.1 GCA_027858355.1 Desulfobacula sp. | reverse complement strand
TTTTTCCCCCGGCTCTCAAAGAAATCAATGGTTTTTTTCATTATTTCTTTTGATTTCAAATCAAGATGGTCAAAGTTTTCTGTTTTTGGATTGAATAAGGTCATAGGTTTTTCCTTTAGAAAGATAAAATTATGATAGAAAGATAAAATTATGATTTTGCTGCTATGGCAATACCAGTAGCAATCATGACCCCGCCCGCAGTCCTGTTCAGTCGCTTGACAGAATGCGGGCTGGAAAAAAATACTCTTGCCTGATTGGCAAGAAAGGCATAAAAAATCATAACACTTGATAAAACAATAGAGATAGTGATGGCAACAATACAGATATCAATCGGGCCAAGGGAAGACAAATCCATGAAAGTGGGGAGGAAACCGCAATAAAACAGGATGACTTTTGGGTTTGCCAAGGTAATAAAAAGGCCACTTAAATAATTCCCATAGTTTTAGATTTTTTGTTTTTTTACATCTTGAACCAGAACAGGTTTTGATCTCCATATTTTAATCCCGAGAAAAATCAGGTAAGCCGCGCCAATGATTTTGATTACTACAAAAAAATTACCCATGGCCTGGGCAATGACCGACAGCCCCATGATGGCAAACAAAAGAAAAATAATATCACCCGTCACAATTCCGGCAATCACAGCCAGGGACGGGACAAATCCTGAAGCAAGGGATCGTGAAATTGTTGCAAATACTCCGGGACCCGGAGTTGCTGCAAGGATAAACATGGCAATGGCCAGACTGAAAATGGAAAGCAGACTCATATAAATACCCTATAGTAAAATTAAATTTTAAAAGTTGATTTTACTATACTACTGGTTATTTTCAAGTAATAATTTTTGGAAATGCCCAGATTGACTTTAACCCCAGATTGACTTTAACAGGGACAAACCTTATAACGCCGGACAATGATGACACATTATAAAAAATACTCTGCATTTTTTACACCTTCCTTTGTCATGAATGCAATGATTTATACCAATGTTATCATGTTTCTCATCAGCCTGATCTACAGCGGCAGAAACATGATCCTGTCTTTTAATCCGTTTTATGCTTTTACTCCATCCATGGATGTATTAAATTTTCTTGGCGCATCTGGCAGGCTTCCCATTGTTAAATTTGAAGCATGGTGGTCTCTTATTACGGCAAACTGGCTTCATGGAGGACTTCTCCATATTCTGTTCAATATGATGGCCTTAAAAACTCTTGCTCCTTTAGTGATGAAGGAATTTGGGCCGTCTCGAATGTTTTCCATTTATACGCTGTCAGGCATTGCAGTATTCCTGTTATCCTATTTTGGAAATGTATATTTGACCATAGGTGCTTCATCAGGCCTTTGCGGACTGATCGGAGCAGCTCTTTTTTTCGGTAAATCAAGGGGCGGGCAATGGGGTCAACTTGTGTACAAACAGACAATAGGCTGGGTTGTCACTCTTGCCATTATTGGTTTTCTCATACCCAATATTAATAATTGGGGGCATGGGGGCGGATTGCTTGGCGGTATCTTTTTTGGCTGGATATTGGGATATAATGAAAAAAGAATGGGAAATACTCTTGATAAAGCATTAGCCATTTTCTTTGCTGTAATAACTTCCTGGCTTTTGCTTAAATCTGTTGTACAGGGTTTTTTCCTTATTTATTCCTGAAACAGACATTTTACACAAATTTTACACAGCCTGCTTGAAATTGTCCGGGTTCTACCTTATTACAGCCCTATGAAAACTCGTGCAATAAAGAAGCTATGTAAAATAGCTATTGTCGGTATGGCCGGAGTATTTCCCCAGGCCCTGGATACCAGGCAATTTCTTGACAATATTATCCATAAAAGAGAATCAATTATCACAGTTCCGGATCATCGATGGATAGGGCCTGTCAATGATTTTATCTCCCATCAGACCCTTCCTGATAAAGCTGTCTCAAATAAAGCCGGCCTTATTGAAAATTTTCATTTTGATCCAACGGGTTTTCTTGTGGATAAAGACCTTTTATCAAGTCTTGATCCATTGCATCAACTTGTTCTTCATGCAGGAAGGGATGCTCTTTTACAATGTTCCAATACAAATGAAGATAATAAACGAACCGGTGTGATAATAGCGGCCATTGCTCTTCCTACTGAAACCTCTTCTCAAATTTCCTGGCAGATTATTTGCAATGGCAACAAAGATTATAGTGGCAACAAAGAATATAAAGGACTTGTTCCAAAAGATTTTTCAAGTAGCGGGGTAGTGTCGCTTCCTGCCGCAATTTTTGCAAGGGCCATGGGTTTGCAGGGCGGATGCTTTACCCTTGATGCTGCCTGTGCCTCATCTTTATATTCCATCAAGCTTGCCTGTGAACATCTTCATTTAAAAAAGGCAGACATCATGGTGGCCGGCGGGGTTTCAAGACCGGATTCACTTTATACCCAGATCGGATTTACACAGCTTCAGGCCTTGTCTCCCACGGGCAGATGTTCTCCCTTTGATAAAAATGCCGATGGACTTGTTGTGGGAGAAGGAACGGGCATTGTTGTGTTGAAAAGACTTGAAGACGCTATTGCCTGCGGTGATAAAATCCATGCTGTTATTACAGGTGCCGGGGTTTCCAATGATATTGAAGGAACCCTTGTGGGGCCGGCCTCCGAAGGCCAGGTTCGAGCCATGATCCAGGCTTATGAACAGGCATCCTGGTCTCCTTTGGACATCCAGTACATGGAATGTCATGGATCAGGCACCCCTGTGGGGGATCAGGTGGAACTATCTAGCATACAGGCACTTCTTGGCGCATTTGACTGCCCGGATAAAAGTCTTTCCATTGGATCTGTCAAATCAATGACTGGCCATCTTTTAACGGCAGCAGGTGCAGCAGGATTTATAAAAACTATTCTTTCAATGAACGAGGGCTTTTTGCCGCCATCATTGAATTATTCAGCACCTTCCTCCAAAAGCATTTTAAATGAAACTCATATCAAGGTTCAAACCAGGGTTGAGGACTGGGACCCTGAATCTATTAATTCAACAAGAAAGGCTGGGATCAGCGCTTTTGGTTTTGGTGGAATTAATGCCCATATTCTGATTGAAGAATTTAAATCCAGCTCAAGTCGTGTAATCGTAAAAAATTCAAAACAATCGTTTATAGATACAAAAGAGATGTTAAAAAAAGTTCCCTGTGCCATCGTGGGTATGGAAACCATTGCAAAGGATTGTTCCTCCTTATCCCGGTTTAAGGAGCTTGTATTTGACAAAGCATGGTTAAAGCCAGAATACCCGGGATTAAGATGGAGAAGAAAAAAATCCCAGGGTTGTAACGAAAAAACCGGATTTTACCTGGATGATCTGTCCTTTGCCCTTGGTGAATTCCATATTCCTCCCAATCAAATGGAAGATATTCTGCCCCAGCATATTTTTCTTCTTAAAGCTGTTAAAGGGGCGCTGGAAGACGCAAAGATCAATCCAAGACCTTTAGCAGATGAACCTTTGAGGCATCATATCGGTGGTGCAATCGGGATTGAATTTGATTATGGAGCAACAGATTTTCATCTTCGATGGAAAATCAATCATCTTGATGAGAAACTGAAAAATACGCTATCTTTGCCTTTAACCTTTAACCGGACTCTGGGTGCCCTTGGCGGGATTGTGGCATCCCGTGTGGCAAGGGAATTTAAACTGGGGGGCCCATGTTTTACCCTGTCTGCAGGGGCTTCTTCCGGGATCAAGGCCATTGAAACCGCTGTTCATTCTTTAAGCCGTGGCGAAACAGATGTTTTTATCTGCGGCTGTGTTGACCTTGCAGGGGATATCCGGCAGTTTGCCCTTAATGATATGGCCAAACCCCATACTGATGCAATCCTGCCTTCAGAAGGGGCTTGCGCCATTGTTTTAAAACGGCTGGATCAGGCCCTTAAAGACAATGACCAGATTTATGGTGTCATTACTGGTGTGGCAGGTTCAAGCAGTGGTGCTATCCCCGGTGAAACAGGGTATGATTCAACTATGCTACAGACCCTGTACAACCAGTCCCTTACAAATGCCCTTAAAGATTCAAAAACATTGTTAAGTGAAGTTGGTCTTTATGAAGGAAGTTTTACAGGGATAATGGAAGAAGATGCAACACAGATCAAGGTGTTAAATGCGCTTTTTTTAAAAGATCCAGGTATTTCCCCCTGCCATGTCACAGCAACATCTTCTGTCATCGGAAATACCAGGGGTGCATCTGCCTTATTTTCTATTATCAAAACAGCACTTTGCCTCAATTATAAACAGATACCCTCAAATAAAATAAAAACTTTGGGGTTTGAAAAACTGGATAAAGAACGGTTTTGTTTCACTGATATACCTGTCCATTGGAACAAAAAGGACCCACAATCTGTCAGAAAAGCCTGTGTTGCATCCATCACCATGGATGGTGCTTGTTCCCATGTGATCCTTGAGGAAAACAGAGAGGATGGGAAAAGCAATATAGACCTCTCTTTTTTTGAAAAAAAAGATAATTCCTCTGTTCCTAAAGCCCGGTCAAAAAAAGATTTTATTCTAAAAACAAATCCACGACAGATTTCAGAAGAAACACTCATGAAAATCCAGGACCTTATTGCTAATGAAATCGAATTTTCTGATATAGAAGAACAAACACCTGCCACTGAGAAAGAGGCTATAAAGAAAACCCATGGGGTTTTTAATAATAAAATCCAACAAGATAACACTATCCTCGATCCGGGTCTGATTGCCAAGGGCAGCCTTGCCACATCCAATGCCCATGAAAAATTTCTTGAGTTTTCAAAAGAAAACATGCAGGTTTTTGAAAAGCAGTTTCAAGCCCTGACCTGGCTTGCAGGCAACGTGGTACAAAACTTTGATGGGCAGACAACATCAGATAGGGGAGGGGACGACGACCCTGCTATGGTCCGGAAATTAAAATCTGTAGCTCCTGTCAGGTCTCCTTTTCTGGACAGGGAACACTGTCTTGAGTATGCCAGGGGGAAGGCCTCCCATGTGCTTGGAAAAGAATTTGAGATTATCGACACCTATCCTGTCAGGGTAAGACTTCCGGATGAACCCTTGATGCTGGTGGACAGGATCATGGATATTCAGGGCGAAATGCTGTCCCTGACATCAGGTAAAATCATTACCCAGCATGATGTTAAAGAGGATGCCTGGTATCTGGACGGCGGCAAGGCACCTGTTTCCATTTCCATTGAAGCAGGCCAGGCAGATCTTTTTTTATGCGCCTGGCTGGGCATTGACCACAGGATCAAGGGTAAAAGAAAGTACAGGCTTCTGGATGCAAGGGTCACTTTTCACAGGACATTGCCCCAACCTTTTGAAACCATTGAGTATCACATTGAAATTGATCGTTTTTTAAAGCAGGGCGATGTATACCTGTTTTTTTTCCATTATAAGGGGTATATAAACGACCAATTGCTGATTTCCATGCGGGATGGGTGTGCAGGTTTTTTTACAGAACAAGAGGTTGAGGATTCAGGTGGTATTATTCTCAAGACTGAAGAATTAAAACAAATAAAATCCCCAATAAAATCCCCAATAAAATTCAAGGATAAATTTTCTCCCCTGGTTCCGGTTAAAAAGGAAAGCTTTTCCGATGAAAAGATTGAGGCTCTGAGACAGGGAGATCTTGGTCTTGCCTTTGGGAAAAATTTTAAACATATACAGCTTGGAAAACACCTGAAACTTCCCGGCAAGAGGATGCATCTCATTGACAGGGTTCTTGAGTTTGATCCCACAGGCGGAAGGTTTGGTCTTGGTTCCATTATTGCCCAGGCAGATATTCATCCGGATGACTGGTTTTTGACCTGTCATTTTATTGATGACAGGGTTATGCCAGGCACTCTGATGTATGAATGCTGTGCCCATGCCCTGAGGATTTTTACCCAGAGAATGGGCTGGGTAAGTGATCGGGATGATGTGTTTTATGATGTTGTTCCAGACAATGAGAGTGATTTAAAATGCCGGGGGCCTGTGACACCTGACACAAAAAAAGCCAGGTATGAAATAGAAATAAAAGAGATGGGGTATAGCCCTGAACCCTATGTAATAGCAGATGCCCACATGTTTTCCGATGATTTGAGAATTGTCCTGTACAAAAATATGGGAATGAAACTTGTGGGTCTGACAAAAAACGAGTTGGACTCTTTCTGGAGACAAAAATGAGATATTCTAAAGTATTTATAGAATCATTTGGCTATGAACTTGCACCC